>NZ_BAAACW010000112.1:0-18720 GCF_039521845.1 Alkalibacterium iburiense | reverse complement strand
GCAAGTTCTGGGAATTTAGGTTATGAATTGGATGTAACCAAATTATCCGTGCAGGATAAGGAGACCATAAAAGAACAAGTTGAATTTTATAAAAGAAATAAAGAAATAATACAGTATGGAAATTTTTATAGAATAAAAAGTCCTTTTGATAATTTTTATGAGACTTCGTGGATTTTTGTTGATGATGAGAAAAACAATGCATTATTCTATTATTTTCAGATTTTAGATAAGCCAAACGGGTCATTAAACAAGCTTAAAATGACGGGGTTAGACCCGAATAAAAATTACAAATTTGATAATGGTAAAGTTTATGGAGGAGACGAATTGATGTATAGGGGAGTTATTTTAGACCCGTCTTTGAGTGGAGACTTCCAAGGACGCCGTATTATTTTGAATGCTTTAGAATGAGTTATTAATTTCATAATTCAAATTTATTTGTTCTATAAAATATTAATTAGCATTTTGATAATGCATGAATTCAAAAGAATTTGAACAGAATAAAATTATTAATGATGGTTTTTCGTGGTTGATAGAGCAAATTATAGTTCAAGAATGAGTACAGGAAATGAGATACAGATTTTTGGAACGACTTAATGGATGACTATGAAATTCCTCATAGTGAAGAAGATGCATTTTTTGATTCTTTTAAAGAGAATTAAATGATTGCTTGGTAAAATTTATTAAGCTGTCGGGCTGTTATATTTTAATCTAAATCTTCCAGTAAATCTTCCGAAACTTTTCGAGCGACCTGTGATTATCAGTCATGTACATTTTTCATCTAAATTGCTTAATACCAACGTTTTGAGCGACATGTCAGGTTCATTAATGCCCATTTTTTAACACTGGCAGTGTAGAGGTCAGCGGTTCGAGCCCGCTTATCTCCATTTTAATAAACGTTGAAGGAACGCCATTTCTGGCGTTCTTTTTTTATTTTTATAGTTTGAAATGGGTAAGTAGGAGAGCTTATATTAGTTTTCTACCTATACAAAAAAACACTCCCACTAATAGGAGTGCCTCAGTATTAACTTTTAAATGCTTTGCTATAATAGTGGTGTAGATCAGCAGTCTTGTCACGCCACTGAAGAGGTTCCCCATTAACCATTTGAAGGAATACATCTAAACATCTATGCCAGCCTACCGCAGTGTTCACTGCCCAGGAAACATCATCAAAAGTATGAGTGAATTGTATTGTACACCCATTATTTTCTTCCAATGAGATACTAACTAAATCATCTATTTCACGAAAACTAAATAGATACGGTTCTCTTAGTTCTGTAATAGTAGCATAATAAATTGAACCTTCCTCATCATCAAAAACAATCTTGCCTCCAAGTGCAAGATTCATCTCACCAGTAGCAAAAGGGTACCACTTGGAAAAAGAATATGAATCCGTAAGCACAGAAAAAACATGTTCAGGGTTCTTTAAAGTGAATCGTTCGAACGTTAATTGGTAACGGCCGTTTAACTCTGTTAATGTTCCGTAATCTGACACTTATTTATTCCTCCCATAGAAATCATTCTCTTATGATGTATTGTCAGTGCAGACTTAAATTCATCCGATATAAACATTAAAATAGATTAGCTATTAAAACAAATGTTAGAGTACTGGCCGTGAGTCAATGAAGAAAAAATTACTCTTCTTCGCTACCGCCCAAGACTTCAATGCCATCTGGTAAGGCGAGTGGGTTATCTTTGTCTATACGGTCATAAAACATAACCCCGTTTAAATGGTCAATTTCATGTTGGGTCACAATAGCTGGAAACTCTCTTAATCGTTTTTTTTGTTTTTTGCCGTCTTTATCGAAATATTCTACCGTGATGCGTTTATGTCTAGGCACATATCCTGGAACTTCTCGGTCTACAGATAAACACCCTTCACCGTCAGCTAAACAGGTTTGTTGTACAGAGTGACTCACTATTTTAGGATTATACAATATTTCACTAAAATCAGATTCTGGCTTCTCTTCGGGATCACTTGAAGGAATATGAACGGCAATGATACGTTTTGACACATTTACTTGAGGTGCTGCAATGCCCACACCTGCTCTTAATTCATATTTTTCAGCAATTTCAGGATCTTGACTATTTTTTAAAAACTGTAACATCTCTTCTGCTAATTCAATCTCTTTTTCATCTAAAGGAAAGGTCACTTCTTCTGCTACTTTACGTAAAGTAGGGTGTCCTTCTCTAATGACATTCTCCATTGTTAACATAAACTAAATCCTCCTTAATATAACTCACTGTTTATTTTAACAGGTTTACGCCTTATGCGCATCCCATTCTATTAATTGATGAAAATGACGCATTATAACAAGTTCACCTAATCACATGGGCTCCGTTATCTTCAAAATGACTGGTACAAGAAACAGATATCTGACTCTCTTATATAACAGTTTTAAAAGCTGTACTACTTCACTTATTCATTTTTGAAAATATAATTTTTTTTCAGAGTGAGACAGAACCTTTGTGGTTAAAGTCACAATGCGTTAAAAAGCCTTTTATAACGCACATTCTCATTGTTTTCTTAAGTTCTTATTGCTTGCAATTTGGATAAAATCATGATAAATTGAATAAGGATTGAGAAAAAATGTAACAGTAGGATACAACTGTTATACTCAAAAAGAAAACAACAAGAGAGGAATGGGTAATCTATGGCAAAGCAACCAGTTGATTACGAAGCATTATTAAGTTCGATTGAAGCTTCGTTTCCGATGGTTCAGATATTAGATAAAGATGGAAAAGTTGTTAATGAAGACATCATGCCAGATTTATCTGATGAAGAATTAGTAGAATTGATGGAAAGAATGGTATGGTCAAGAGTTCTTCATGATCGTTCTATGGCATTAGCTCGTCAAGGACGTTTAGGATTCTATGCACCTACTATGGGACAAGAGGCTTCTCAATTAGCAAGTCATTTTGCTTTCAAAAAGCAAGACTGGCTATACCCAGGATATCGTGATATTCCACAGTTAATCCAACACGGTTTACCTGTATCACAAGCATTCTTGTGGTCACGTGGACATGTAGAAGGTAACAACTACCCTGAAGACCTACATGCAATTCCACCGCAAATCATCATTGGAGCTCAGTTTATCCAAGCAATGGGTAACGCAGTTGGTCAAAAATTAGCTGGTAAAGAAGATGAAGTAACATTCACATACACTGGTGACGGTGGTTCTTCTCAAGGTGACACTTACGAAGGAATTAACTTCGCAGGACGTTACAAAGCTCCAGTTGTATTTTTCATCCAAAACAATGGTTATGCTATCTCAACTCCTCGTGAGAAACAATCTGCAGCAGCAACATTAGCTCAAAAAGCAGCAGCAGCAGGAATTCCAGGAGTGCAAGTTGATGGAATGGACCCATTAGCAGTATATGCTGTAACAAAACAAGCACGTGAGTGGGCAGCAGCAGGAAATGGTCCAGTACTAATTGAAACAATTACGTCTCGTTTCGGACCTCACTCAACATCTGGTGACGATCCAACTAGATACCGTGAACAAGAATCATTTGACTACTGGGAGCAAAGAGATCCACTTATTCGTTTCCGTAACTACCTGAAAGAAAAAGGCTTATGGTCAGATGAAAAAGAAGAAGAATTAATTGAAAAAACTAAAGAAGAAGTAAAAGAAGCAGCTAAAGAAGCAGACCAAGTACCAAAAATGAAAATCTCAGACTTCTTGAAGAGTATGTACAATGAGCCTGGTCAAAACATTGTAGAACAGATTGAGAAATACGAAGCAAAGGAGAGTAAATAAACATGGCGAATCTTACAATGATTCAAGCGATCACTGAAGCCTTAGATCAAGAAATGGCCCGTGATGAAAAAGTCTTGATATTCGGAGAAGACGTAGGTAAAAACGGTGGTGTTTTCCGTGCTACTCAGGGTCTTTTCGATAAATATGGCGAAGATCGTGTGAGTGATACGCCTCTAGCTGAGTCAGGAATCGGTGGAATGGCTTTCGGTTTAGCTATCCAAGGTTTCCGTCCAGTTATGGAAATCCAATTCTTCGGATTTGTATTTGAAGTAATGGATTCCATCGTAGGTCAAATTTCTCGTACGAACTACCGTATGGGTGGTAAACAACCTATGCCTGTAGTTATCCGTTCACCATTTGGTGGGGGAGTAGCAACTCCAGAAATGCACGCAGACAGCTTAGAAGGTTTAATGGCTCAGTCACCAGGTCTTAAAGTGGTTATCCCATCAAACCCATATGATGCAAAAGGTTTAATGACAGCTGCTATTCGTGATGAAGACCCAGTTGTATTCTTAGAACACATGAAGCTATACCGTTCTTTCCGTGATGAAGTACCTGAAGAAGAGTACACTGTTCCTCTAGGAAAAGCGAATGTAGCAAAAGAAGGTTCTGATATTACAGTTGTTGCTTATGGTTATATGGTTAGAGAAGCCCTTAAAGCAGCTGAACAATTAGAAAAAGACAACGTATCTGTTGAAGTTATTGATTTACGTACTGTTTCTCCTGTTGACTATGAAACTATTATTGAATCTGTTGAAAAAACAGGTCGTATGGTGATGGTTCAAGAAGCTCAGCGTCAAGCTGGAGTAGGAAATACAGTCATCTCTGAAGTATCTCAACGTGCTATCCTTTCATTAGAAGCACCAATTGGTTTTGTTTCTGCACCTGACACAGTTTATCCATTTGGACAAGCTGAAAACCAGTGGTTACCAAGTGCAACTGACATTACTGAAGCAATCAAAGAAGCAGTTGAATTTTAATTAATATGAATTAACTCAACGGAAGGAACATTCTTTCATCTCGATAAAGTATTGAGGAGGGTTTGTTCCTTCTTGAGTAATGAATAGACATGACACGATTAATTTAAGAAGGGAAGAGAAATTATGGCTTTTAAATTTAAACTCCCTGATGTTGGGGAAGGTATGGCAGAAGGCGAAATCGTCAGCTGGTTAGTATCTGAAGGCGACACAGTTGAAGAAGGCGATTCTATTGCTGAAATTCAAAATGATAAATCCGTTGAGGAATTAGCTTCTCCGGTTGATGGCACAATTAAAAAATTCTTAGTAGAACCTGGTACAGTTGCAAATGTTGGAGATCCTATTGTTGAGATTGATGCAGAGGGATACGAAGACGATTCAGATGATTCATCAGAGGAAAGCTCTGAAGAAGTAGCAGCTGAAACAGAAATGTCTTCTGAAGAAACAGCTGCTGGAGCAGAAGAAACAGACCCAGCTCAATCTGAAGGAGAAGCAACAGGTGAGGTTGTTAAAACATCTGATCCAAATAAACGAGTATTAGCTATGCCTTCAGTGAGACAGTATGCACGTGAAAAAGATGTAGACATCAGCTTAGTTGAAGCGACTGGTAAAGGTGGACGTACGACAAGAGAAGACATCGACAACTTTGTTGAAGGTGGAGGAGCAGAAGCTGCTTCAACTCAAGAAGAAACGTCTCAAGAAACAGCAGCACCAGCTTCATCTGGTAAAGCTATTTCAGCGGATGCTAAACCATTCAAATCTGGTCGTTCTGATCAAGAAACAAGAGAGAAAATGTCAACAACTCGTAAAGCTATTGCAAATGCAATGACTAACAGTAACTTGACTATTCCATCTGTGGCTTTATTTGATGAAGTTGTTGTTGATAAATTATGGGATCACCGTAAGAAATTTAAAGATATTGCAGCTGAACAAGATGTTAAATTGACATTCTTACCTTATATCGTTAAAGCTGTTATCGCAGTATTGCGTAAATTCCCAGAATTAAACACTTCTTTAGATGATACGACAGATGAAGTGGTTTACAAAGATTACTATAACATCGGTATTGCGACGGATACTGAGCGTGGACTATACGTTCCTGTTATCCAGGATGCAGACAGTAAAGGCATGTTCCAAATTGCTAAAGAAATTACTGAATTATCTGGTAAAGCTCACGATGGAAAACTTAAAGGCAGTGAAATGGCTGATGGTTCAATCTCAATCAGTAACATTGGTTCTGTAGGCGGAAGCTTCTTCACACCAATTATTAACCACCCAGAAGTGGCTATTGTTGGAGTAGGACGTATCGCTCAAAAACCAGTTGTTAATGCTGAAGGTGAAATTGTTCCAGCACGTGTTCAAGAATTATCACTTGTATTTGACCACCGTGTGATTGATGGTGCGACTGGACAACAAGCAATGAATGAATTGAAGAGATTACTTGCTGATCCTGAATTATTATTAATGGAAGGATAAGGTGAAACGTAAATGGTAGTAGGAGATTTCGCAATTGAATTAGATACAGTAGTTATTGGTGCCGGCCCTGGTGGGTATGTTGCAGCTATTCGTGCAGCTCAAATGGGACAAAAAGTAGCTGTTGTTGAAAAAGAATATATCGGTGGTGTCTGCTTAAACGTTGGATGTATTCCTTCTAAAGCATTGATTGCTGCTGGACATAAATTCCAGGATTCTTTAGACTCAACAGCATTCGGTGTTTCTAGCGAAAACGTAACAATCGATTTTGCTAAAACACAAGAGTGGAAAGACAATCAAGTTGTTTCTAAATTAACTAAAGGAGTAGAAATGCTTCTTAAGAAAAACAAAGTTGAGATTCTTGAAGGAGAAGCTTTCTTTGTTGATGAAAACACACTGCGTGTTATGGGTGAAGACAGTGCACAAACGTACTCATTCAATCATGCTATTGTTGCAACTGGTAGCCGTCCAGTTCAAATCCCTGGATTCAAATTCAGTGACCGTGTACTAGATTCTACTGGTGCATTAAACCTGAAAGAAATTCCAGAGTCTATGGTTATTGTTGGTGGAGGATACATCGGTTCTGAATTAGCTGGTGTTTACTCAAATCTTGGAACGAAAGTAACCATTCTTGAAGGTCTTCCTTCAATCTTAAACGGTTTTGACAAAGACATGGTTAAATTAGTTGAGAAAAACTTTAAAGACCGTGGAGTTGAAATTGTTACTGAAGCAATGGCTAAAGAAGCAGTTGTCAACGACAATGGTGTAACAGTTAAATATGAAGCGAAAGGTGAAGAACAATCACTTGACGTTGATTATGTGTTAGTTACAGTTGGTCGTCGTCCAAACACTGACGAATTAGGCCTAGAACAAGCGGGAGTTGAAGTGGATGACCGCGGAATCGTTCAAGTTGATGAACAAGGACGTACATCTACTAAGAACATCTTTGCTATTGGAGATATTGTTCCAGGTGCGGCTTTAGCTCATAAAGCAAGTTATGAAGCTAAAATTGCTGCTGAAGCAATCTCTGGTAAGAAAGTTGCTGTAGACTACCGTGCTATGCCAGCTGTTGCCTTTACTGATCCTGAAATTGCTTCTGTTGGCTTAACAGAAAGCGAAGCGAAAGAAGAAGGATTAGATGTTAAAGCAACAAAATTCCCATTAGGTGGAAATGGCCGTGCGATTTCCTTGAATGCAACAGAAGGATTCGTTCGTTTAATTACTACAAAAGAAGATAATGTGATCGTTGGAGCTCAAGTAGCTGGTATCAGCGCATCAGACATTATTGCTGAACTTGGTTTAGCTGTTGAAAGTGGAATGAATGCAGAAGATATCGCATTAACGATTCATGGTCACCCATCTCTAGGTGAAGTGGTTATGGATGCGGCAGAAGCTGCTTTAGGTTTACCAATTCATATGTAAGATTATTGGATAAAGATCTTTAGTGTAAAAGCTAAAGGTCTTTTTCTTTATATAAAAATATCAAACTCATCCTTTTTGCTTTTAGCAGGATAGTCTATTATGATTAGTTTAAAGATATGAAATGAGGGATTGAATGGATAAGATAAATAAGCGCCATAAGCTGGTTACAACATGGATTAAAGAAGCAGCTGAGTTTATTCTTGACAATAAAGATAATATTGACGTGGAAGAAAAAACGAGTATAAATGATTTAGTGACGAATATGGATAAAGGGATTGAAAAGGAATTAGTCAAAAAGATTAGAGAAACCTACCCTGAAGATCGTATCGTCAGTGAAGAGGGGTACGGAGATGACGTTGAAGAATTAGATGGAACAGTCTGGTTTTTAGACCCCATTGACGGCACGTTAAACTTTGTCACACAGCGAGAGAATTATGCTGTGATGATCGGTATCTTTGAAGATGGAATAGGACAGCAAGCCTACGTATATGACGTCGTGCAGGATAAATTGTATTCCGCAATTAAAGGACGCGGAGTTAGTTGCAACGAACAAACACTTGAAGTGCCAAAAGATCGTTCTTTAAATGAGGGCGTAATTGGCGTGAGTTCTGTTTTGTTAGTTGAAAATAAATTCCCATTCGTGAGAGAGATAGGGAAAGCGAGTCTAGGTACCCGTGTGATTGGTTCTGCTGGACTTGAGAGTGTGGAAATGGTCAAAGGGAATACGGTTGCTTACATCGCAGCTAATTTAAAACCGTGGGATGTGGCTCCAGGGCTAATGTTTATGGAAGAGCTTGGCATGAAAGCCACACGTTTTGATAACAGCCCTATTAATTTACTGGAGAATAATGATACAGTTCTAGGAACAGAAGCTGCTCATAGACAAATTATGGACAAAATAAATCCTAAATAAATAGTTGTGTTTTTACGTAAGTTACTGGTATAATACTCACTGCAACAATAAGAGGAAATTTGGGAAGCATTTATTCTTGAGTTTGAATCTATCAAGAATAAGTGCTTTTTTTAATGCGATTCTATGAAAACCAAGTAATTGTTTTCATAGAAAACAATTTAGAATAATTAGATTCACGCAACTGTAATTGGAGGTTTATTTATGAAAAAAAGAGAAGATATTCGCAATATAGCTATAATAGCTCACGTAGACCACGGTAAAACAACATTGGTAGATGAATTATTAAAGCAATCAGATACATTGAACGCTAGAAGTGGATTAAGTGATAGAGTAATGGATTCAAATGATATTGAAAAAGAACGTGGCATTACCATCCTATCTAAAAATACTGCTGTAAATTATAAAGACCACAAAATCAATATTTTAGATACACCAGGGCACGCTGATTTCGGTGGAGAAGTGGAACGTATTATGAAGATGGTTGATGGGGTTATTTTAGTCGTAGACGCTTATGAAGGAACTATGCCTCAGACACGTTTTGTATTAAAAAAAGCGTTAGAACGTAAACTACGCCCGATTGTCGTGGTTAATAAAATTGACAAACCTACTGCAAGAGCTGAAGAAGTAGTTGATGAGGCATTAGATTTATTAATTGAATTAGATGCAGATGAAGAACAATTAGAATTTCCAGTAGTTTATGCATCAGCTTTAAATGGAACAAGTAGTTTATCTGATAATCCTGAAGACCAGGAAAAAACGATGGCACCTGTTTTTGAAAGCATACTAAAAGAAATTCCTGCTCCGATTGACAACAGTGAGGAACCCCTTCAATTCCAAGTGTCTCTTTTGGATTATAATGACTATGTCGGAAGAATTGGAATCGGTAGAGTCTTTAGAGGAAAAATTAAAGTGGGCGATCATGTCACACTTAGTAAACTAGATGGAACGACTAAAAACTTCAGAGTGACTAAATTGTTTGGTTTCTTTGGATTACAAAGAGTAGAAATAGAATCAGCTTCTGCAGGGGATTTAATTGCCGTTTCTGGTTTTGAAGATATCTTTGTTGGAGAAACAGTTACACCAGCTGATCACATTGATCCTTTACCTGTCCTCCATATTGATGAACCAACCTTACAAATGACATTTGCAGTAAACAATTCTCCATTTGCCGGGAGAGAAGGTAAATGGGTAACTTCTAGTAAATTGCAAGAACGCTTATCGGTTCAGTTACAGACGGACGTTTCATTACGAGTGGATAATACAGATTCACCTGATGAATGGGTCGTATCTGGACGTGGTGAGTTACACCTGTCTATTCTTATTGAAAACATGAGAAGAGAAGGCTATGAATTGCAAGTATCCCGTCCTAAAGTTATCTTAAGAGAAGTCAACGGACAAACCTGTGAACCGTTTGAGCGTGTACAGATTGATACGCCTGAAGAATACATGGGTTCAGTTATTGAAAGCATGGGACATCGTAAAGGTGAAATGCTGGATATGGTCCATTCAGGTAATGGGCAAGACCGATTAGTCTTCTTAGCTCCGGCTCGTGGGTTAATTGGATTCACTAACGAATTCTTATCCATCACTCGAGGATACGGCATAATGAACCACACATTTGACCAATATTTACCTTTACTTGATGGCAAGATGGGTGAACGCCGAAATGGTGCGCTTGTTTCAATGGAAAACGGACCAGCTACCACATACAGCATCATGAACTTGGAAGATAGAGGAACTATCTTTATTGAACCAGGTACCGAAGTATACGAAGGTATGATTGTGGGACAACACAATAGAGAAAATGACTTAGCAGTTAACGTCACAAAAGAAAAACAAAAAACAAATATTCGATCAGCGAATAAAGACCAGACGAACGTTATCAAACGTCCACGTATCTTAACTCTGGAAGAGTCGTTAGCCTTTATCGGTGATGATGAGTACTGTGAAGTCACTCCAGAATCAATTCGATTAAGAAAACAAATTCTAGATAAAAATGCGAGAGAGAAAGCAGCTAAAAAAGCGAACAACTAAAGTGTACCGTTTGTTTGAAAGATGAAGGATTTGATTTCTTTACCTCCTGATATATGCTATACTTATTTCAAATAAGTAGGATGAGAAAAGGAAGGAAATGCTAATGGATCAGTTAAAGAATGAATTGGCCAGAGAAGTTTTAAAAGATGATGCCAAAAAGATTACAGCATTAATCGAAAACCAAAAACATTTATGCGTGTCTTGTCCTGCATTTGAAGAAGTCATTGATACTCAAATGTTTGGTTTCTCTAAAAAAGTCGAATTTGCTATATCCATGAATATGATTGAAGAAGAAGAAGGACAATTAATGTTAAGTACTTTAGAAAAGCATTTAAACGATGTTTACTCTAATGCATTTGAACAAAATAAAAATAATTAATTAAAAATGTCCCTCTCATTGAGAGGGATTTTTTGTTATACTGTACAAAACACGTGAGAAGGTGAAAGTGATGGAAGAAAGAAAAAGTGAGCGTGTGGGCATTGTAGTCTGGCTCTACACAACCAAATATATAAATAAACTAAAAAGATATGGATTAGTGCACTACGTTTCTAAAAAGATGAACTATGCCATTATTTATGTCGATCGGAAAGACAGAGAATCAATCAGCCATACTATAAGTAAACAACATTTTGTAAGACAAGTGGAAGATTCCCATTCATGTGATATTCCAAAGACATTTGATGGCATACTAGAGAAAGTAGAAGAACTGACATTAAGTAAAAAAGAAGAAGCAGTATCAAAAGAAGTGATATAACATATAAAGAGGACGATAAGATGAGAGTAGTATCTGGAGAATATGGTGGCCGGCCATTAAAAGCAGTAAAAGGAAAAAATACCCGACCCACTACCGATAAAGTGAAGGAATCTCTGTTTCATATGATAGGCCCTTATTTCAGTGGGGGAACAGCATTGGATTTATACTCTGGGAGTGGCTCTTTAGGTATTGAAGCTGTATCAAGAGGAATGGACCAGGCTTATTTAGTGGATAAACACCCATTAGCTATAAAAACGATTTATGAAAATGTAGCGATGACTAAAGAAGCAGACAAATTCATCGTTTGGAAAAAAACAGATCAGCAAGCTTTAGATTGGCTCCAAACGCATACAATTATGTTTGATCTTGTATTGCTTGATCCACCCTATGAAAAACAAGATTTAGGTACGATTATTCATCAGCTTATTTCTTCAAAGCTAGTCAATCCAAAAGCGTTAATTGTGTGTGAAACAGACAAAGATACGGTACTGGATATAAGCCATACCCACTTAACTCTTTTGAAAGAGAAGGTCTATGGATTATCAAAAATAACTGTGTACGAATGGAGGCCTGAAGATGACTAAAGCATTATATGTAGGGAGTTTCGACCCTATTACCAATGGACACATCGATATTATTAAAAGAGCCTCTCAGCTATTTGGTGAAGTCATAGTCGTTGCCAGCGCGAGTACGGCCAAAAAATATGTTTTTACATTGGAAGAAAGATTAAAACTGATAGAAACAAGCCTAGAACAATTAAATATAACGAATACCCAAGTGATGAGTTATGATGGCTTGACAATCAATTTAGCTGAGGAGCTTAAGGCTGATGTGCTAATAAGAGGGATACGCTCTGTTAAAGATATGGAGTATGAGTCAGATATAGCTCAATTAAATAAACTTCAAAACGATACGATTGAAACGGTGCTACTGTTTTCCGATGTGAAATACCAGTCTATCAGTTCAACTATGGTAAAAGAAATTGCTTTTTATAAGGGAGACCTCTCTGCTCTCGTTCCTGAGACTGTCGAAAAAGCCTTGACAGAGAAGTTTAACGAAAGAAGGTAAGAGAGCTTGGAAAAGAGAAAACGACTGTTTAAAGGGATTATTATCGTTTTATTTATATACTTTTTCTTTTTTCAAACGATTCCTTTTTATATTGAACGACCGGGTAGTGCCGTTGAAATAAACGAAATGGTCGAAGTAGATAATCAGACTGATGACAATCCTGGGAGTTACATGCTGACGACTGTTCAGTTATTCCAAGCAACTCCCTTTACGTACTTTTCACAGTATCTCCCCTTTTATACAGGAGTAAGTGAAAATCAGCTGCTTGGAAATTTTGAGGACTATGATTCTTATCTACTCCTGCAGCAGTATTATATGAATCATTCTGTCAATACAGCAAAAGCTGCAGCTTTTAATGAAGCCGATCTGCCATATCAATTGGAATTTTTCGGTGTATACGTTATGTCGATAGCTGAGGAGTCTGACTTTTACGATGAGTTACGAATCGGAGATAGCATTACAGAAATAGATGGAGAAAGCTTTTCTAACACTGAAGAGTTTATCCAGTATATTAGTGGAAAAAGTGTCGGAGAAACGGTCACCTTAACCGTTGATAGAGAAGGGGAAACGTTTCAAGTGAGTGGGGATTTAATAGAGCTAGAAGAAACAGCTCAACCCGGTATAGGAATTAGCCTAGTCACCCGATCCACTGTAGAAACGAGTCCGGAAGTCTCTATTTTTTCCGGGAATATAGGAGGACCCTCCGCAGGTTTCATGTTTGCCCTTCAAATATACACAGTCATTTCAGAACCTCATTTGAGAGGGGACCTTAATATAGCGGGGACGGGAACCATTACAGAGGATGGAACAGTCGGTCGTATTGGTGGGGTGGAAAAGAAAGTAGTCGCTGCAGACAATGAAGGAGCCTCTATTTTCTTTGTGCCGGATGATGAAGCCGATCCACTTACGATGGAAAGATTGCCAGATTGGCAGTCCAATTATGAAATGGCTCTTGAAGCAGCTGAGTATATTGACACAGATATGGAAATTATACCGGTTAAACATTTAAGTGATGCAATTAATTATTTGAATGAACTAAATGATTGAGATTAAACTTGTTTATTTTGTCCGTATGAGACAGACATAAACAAGTTTTTTTGTGTTAAAAAAATGAATTTCAAAATAAAAAGATAGTATATACAGTAGACAGATTCAAGGAAGGAGAAAAACGTGGACGTTTTAGAAAAACTAAAAGAGTTTAAGTGGCTTATTTTAAGTAGCTTCATCCTCTTGCTTTCAGTACTCCTTTTGGTTATTGGAAGCCAAAAAAAGGCAGAGCCGGCCCAAAGCGAAACTGATCCACTTGAAGAACTCTTATTACCAGGTGATTTACCTACTGTGACAGAAGCAGAAGAAGAAGGAGAGATTGATGAGATACCTTTTGTATTAGTGGATGTGAAAGGAGCCGTGCATCATCCAGGAGTTTATCAACTGGAAGGGAGCAGTAGAGTGATTGATGCTATAACTATTGCAGGAGGGTTGAAAGAGGAAGCCGTCACTAAACATGTTAACTTCGCTAAAGAATTAGTGGATGAAATGCTTATTTATATCCCCGTGGAGGGAGAAGAAATAGCCGAAATACCTCAGGAGGGTGAAGCAGGAGAAAATAACCAGAAAATAAATATTAACACAGCCAGTGCCAGTGAATTAGAGACGTTGAGTGGAATAGGCCCTCAAAAAGCTCAAGGGATTATACAGTATAGAGAAGAAGAAGGGGATTTTCAGACAATTGAAGAATTGACAAACGTATCAGGCATAGGGGAAAAAACGTTTGAAAAACTAAAGGATGCTATTATAGTAGATTGATAGATAAGATTGCCTCAAATGAATGGCTCTAGTATACTAAAAGAACGATAATCATTAATAAGTATGAGAATTGGGGTGTTCACTATGACCAAAAGAATTCCATGGGATCAATACTTTATGTCTCAGAGTATGTTGCTCTCCATGAGAAGTACTTGCACAAGATTAGCTGTGGGAGCAACGATTGTGAGAGAAAAAAGAGTCATCTCCGGAGGCTATAACGGATCAGTCAGTCATGATATACATTGTATTGATCAAGGCTGTTATGTCGTTGACGGACACTGTATCCGAACCGTTCATGCAGAAGCAAATGCCTTACTTCAGTGTGCCAAATTTGGAGTTGAAACAGACGGGGCAGATATATATGTTACACACTTTCCTTGTCTTCCATGTACTAAGTTGTTAATTCAAAGTGGCATTCATAAGCTCTATTATTTAAAAGACTACCGCAATCATCCTTATGCCATTGAATTGCTCGAACGGGCAGGTGTAGAAACAGAGAAAATAACTGTTCCTACTGACTTTTTCAAACAAATTGAATCCGTGTATGCTGATACCCCTTATGACTAATCAACAAGAGAAACAAGAATGAAAGGGAATTTTATTTTTGTTTCATTTCTTCTATTTCTATTCGGAGGGTACGTTTTATCTGGCAACTCCATTTGGTGGCTATGTGGGGTGTGCCTTTGGGTAGGGAGAATGTTGTTTAAAAAGAATATCCCTATCCTTATCTTATCTTTTCTCGTGTGTGCTCTTTTTTTTACACGTCACTTTATGATTAGTCAAGAGGAGTCTATTCTTCAGAATGAAGAAACCCAATTCTTGACACAGGTTAAACGAACGTCTATCACTATTGATGGCAGTCGACTAAACTTTCAAGGACGAGTGATAGTGGATGGGCAGGGAGAAGAGGTCGTCGTTCGGCACACATTCGCTAGCGAACGAGAAAAAGAACGATTTATTGTTGGCCAACATGATACATTTATTATAGAAGGAACCGTTAGCGATCCGAGTCAGGCAACTAACTTTTTCCAGTTTGACTATAGAAACTACTTAAATAAGAAACACATTTTTAAAACCGTAGAAGCAAAAAAACTGATACCGGTTGAAGGAGAGTCTTTAAATAAAACAATTGGTTATCAGATAGACACAATCAGGGATAGGGTGTTATCCTTTATAGATAAACGTTTGAGTGCCCAGACAGCCCTGTACATTAAAGCTCTTTTGTTCGCCGATAAACGAGATTTTGAGGAACCAGTCAATGCTTCTTTCAAGGAGCTAGGCATAGTTCATTTATTGAGCATTTCAGGTCTACATATCCATTTTTTAATAGAGAGCTTAAAAAAAGCTTTAAATAAAGCAAGGCTGACTAAAGAGACAAGTCGATGGATATTACTCATGCTGTTACCAGTATATGGGTGTATAACCGGTTTTGGTACAAGCGTATTTAGAGCTATAGGGCAGTCGTGGCTGAAAGTTTTCGGAGAAATGACGCATATAAAATGGACAACTTTAGACAGATGGAGTCTTGTTTTCTGTTTCTCTCTTCTGATTAATCCTTTTAACCTTCTTCAAGTAGGCTTTCAGTTAAGTTATTTTATGAGTTTGATAATTATTCTTTTGGTTAATCAGCCTTTTTATAAAAGCTACAATAAGATAAAAGCGTATATCGTACTGAGTTTTGTTTTGTTTCTTGGCTCTCTTCCGATTTTAAGCTACCACTTTTTTGAGTTTTCCTGGGGAGTGATCTTTCTAAACAGCCTTTATATTCCCTTTTTGTCTCTCTTATTTTTACCTATGCTGGTTTTCCTTTTTTTCTTTTCTCTATTTTTCTATCATACAAGGTGGTTTCTTTTTTTTATGAAGCTGACAGAAGCTGTCATCCATTTAATGGAAGAGACGACATTTTTTATTTCAGAACACACATCCTTTTCAGTTATCATAGGACGTTTACCGACGATAGCTTTGGTGAGTGCTGTTGTTTTCTTTATTTTACTTTTACTAATAATAGAACAAAAGAACGCGAAACTCAGATTATATGCTCTTCCTATTATAGGGATAGTGATAAGTGTTTTTTCTGTCCGGTATTCCCCTTTTGGGCAAGTCCACATGATTGATGTCGGACAAGGGGAGTCTATCTTAATCAAAGAGCCTTGGGGGAGAGGGAACTATCTTATAGACACTGGGGGACTGGCTAACTGGAATAGTGAAGAACCTTGGGAGGTCAGAAAATCTGCTTTTAATGTTGGGGAAGATATAGTGGTTCCTGTCCTGAAGTCTCAGGGAGTTCATCGAATAGAAACGGTCATCATTACACATTCGGACTGGGATCATTATGGTGGGTTGGATGACCTATCCAAACATCTGCCGATTAAGGCCGTATTAGCCACAGAGAGTACGTTAACAGATCCGGCCTTCTTAGCCAGCTTGCAGCATCTTCAATTAACAGATACAGATATGCTTAGTGTTGAAAAGCACCCTCTTGAAGCTCTACCAGAACAGCTGAGAGCACTGGACTCATTTCAACCTACTCAAGACAACAAGAATAATGAGTCTTTGATTTTGATTGGTTTAATAGGCGAATACACGTGGTTGTTTACAGGAGATTTAGAAAAAGAAGGAGAACAGAATCTGCTCAAGATGTATCCTAATATGACAGTAGATGTATTAAAGGTAGGTCATCACGGAAGTCAAACATCAACGACCGATTCTTTCTTAGATCATCTATCCCCTACATACGCTTGGATCTCTGCTGGAAAAAATAATAGCTATGGTCATCCTCATTCAGATGTCATGACTAGACTAGAGAAGAGAGAAATTGAGATTTATCAAACAAATGTCCAGGGAGCCATACAGTATAGGTACACAGATAGCTGGTTACTCGATAAGCTATTACATCAGGTATCCTTTATCCAGACTAAAAACATTGAGAAGGAGTAACATATGAAACAAGCAACAAAACAGTTAAATGAAATAAAGAAAAAAGAAGCTCTGCATCCCATTTATTTAGTTTGGGGGACCGAGACAATTCTATCTGAAGAAGTGGTCAAAGCTCTTACAGAACGAATGCGTCAGGATGGTGAAGACGACATGAATATGGCTCACTTTGATTTAAATGAGTCAAGCATAGATGATGTTATTTATGAAGCTGAAAGCTACCCGTTCTTTGGCGAAAAAAAGCTAATAGTCGTCCATTCCAGTTATATCCTCACCGGGAAGCAGGCACCGGCATCCATTGATCACAATCTAAAATTATTGGAGAGTTATATTGATAACCCGTCAGATTTTTCTATTTTAGTCTTTCTTGCCCCGTATGAAAAATTGGATAAAAGAAAGAAGGTCACTAAGCAGCTTTTAAAACAGGCAGAAGTCATCGATGCGAATCCCGTATCGGAGCAGGATACGGGGCGTTATTTAAGTCAGTACGCCAGCCAAGCCGGTTATGATTTATCGCGAGAGGCCTTGACCCTTCTCCTTCAGTTAACGGATAGAAACTTAACGAAGGCCCGTAAAGAATTGGATAAACTAATGCTCTATCATACGCAGAACAAAGTTATTTCGACAGAATCTATTCATTTACTGGTCCCGAAGTCTTTGGAACAGAACATCTTCGATCTAAACGATCGGGTCTTAAGAAAAGATGTCAAAGGCTCTATCGAATTGTACCAGGATTTACTCAATCAAAAAGAGGAACCGATCAAAATACTAGCTTTAATGATTGGAGAGTTCAGACTCCTCTTACAAGTCAAAATTTTACGCAAAAAAGGATACCAGCAAGCAGATATAGCCAGTATTTTAAAGATTCACCCTTATCGTGTAAAGTTAGCGATACAGAAGGAGAAACGATTCAAACAAGACATTTTATCACAGGCGCATCATTTTCTTATTCAGTCCGATTATGAGATAAAGAGTGGAAAAGCTCAGGCTAACCTGCAAATTGAACTCTTCATTTGGAAATTTTCTACCATCTCTTGATTAGAATAAGGAAATACAAAGTTTTAATTGAAAATATGGTTGGAGTGTTGTAAAATGGGGAATGTTGAATTAATCAACTAAATGTTATGTAGTTGAGAGAATGTTATGTCAAGAAACGACAATCATTTTTTATAACAAAAGCATAGAATAAAGGAGTGTTTTGAATGGCAAATACAGTTCAAACAATTAAGAGACAAAGACAAGACGTTAAGAAAAGAGAAAACAATCAAAGTCAAGTTGCTGCAATGAGAACAAAAGTTAAAAAGTTTGTAGAAGCAGCTGACAACAATGCGGATAACGCAGAAGAATTATATTCAGTAGCAGTTAGTGCTATTGATAAAGTAACAGCTAAAGGATTTGTACATCCTAATAAAGCAGCTAGAAAGAAATCTCGTTTAAGCAAACGTCTAGCTAAATAATGAATGAAAAGTATTCTCCAAGACCCTTCGTCTATGAGAATACTTTTTATTTGAAAAGAAAATGCTAAAAAGAGACAAAAAAGCACCTCTCATGGTATAATTAAATCATGAAAAATTTAAAAA
>NZ_BAAACW010000111.1:0-26571 GCF_039521845.1 Alkalibacterium iburiense | reverse complement strand
TATGTTAATTATAGGATACTCTCTCTTTTCTGTCATGGCTTAGATTGCGAAGCAATCATATTGTTTTTTATGTCCATTGTCTTTTTGTAGAAGGAACGATTGCCCATAGCCCAAATCTTTTCGGAGAATTCTCCGGGTTCCGTTTTCCTTAATGCCGCTTGCATCATATTCATCTTCGCATCAATTTGATCAATATAATGGATGATCTCGGCTTCAGGTATTTGAGGGCGTACAGGCGAACCATACTCGTATTCTCCGTGATGAGCTAAAATTAAATGCTTTAATAATAAAACATCCTCATGATTTTCATCTATCTTTAATTCTTGACAAGCTTTGGATATTTCATTAGAGATAAGAACAATGTGACCAATCAATTTTCCTTCTAATGTGTATTCTGTCGCTGTTGGTCCACTTAATTCAATCACTTTTCCTACATCATGAAGGATGATACCCGAAAAGAGAAGAGATGTATTCAGGTCTTCGTAAACTGTTATAAGGGAACGCGCGATACGTAACATACAGACGGTGTGATAAGCCAGGCCACCAAGAAAAGCATGGTGATTCTTCATAGCAGCTGGACTTTGAAAGAACTCCCGTTGAAATTTTTTCATTACATGCCTGACAATGCGATTCAAATTCGCATTGGTAATATCAAACATCGCTTTATTGAATTCTTCAATCATTTTATCTTTATGAATCGGTGCCCTCTCAACATATAACTCTGGATTCGAAGGTTCATCTTCTTTCGCTAAACGTATAGCATTTAATCTTAACTGGGGATTACCGTTGTACTCTTCTCTTTTTCCATCCACTTTTACCACATAACCCGCTTTAAAGGTTTCTATGTCTTTGGGTTTAGCATCCCAGAAATTGGCACTGATTTCTCCACTAGTATCTTGGAAAGTTAAGGCTAAATAAGGTTTATTGTTCCGCGTTTTCTTCTCTTCAGCTGATTTGATGAGCAGGAATAAATTGACGTTTTCATCCTTTTGGTAGTCATACAGTTTCTTCATCACAATGCATACCTCCTAAGTGTTTACTCTTCATTCAATTGGGTACAATGTTGAGGGGTTATATATGATTGAATCGTTTGATCAAATGTAAAGTAGATAATCTGAGTGTCTTTACTCACTTCAAGCAGCAGATGATACATCTTTTCAAGTCTCATTAAATCTAAATTGACAAAGCTGTCATCTATAATAATAGGAAATCGGATACTGTCTTTCGTATTTTGGATAAACGCCAATCTTAATGCAATATACAACGGCTCAACAGTCCCCCTGGATAATTCTTTGACATTCCACTTAACTCCTTCTTGATTGAGTACGAATAAAGCATCATCTTCTACTAATATGGAACTGTATTCTCCATCTGTTAAGTAGCTGAAGAAAGTCTCGGCTTTTTGAATAGTGTGAGGCAATTTATCTTCCTTTGCATGTTGCAAGGTTTTTTCAATTAATGAGGCCGCAATATTCAACGCACTCCATTCGTTAACTTTATCCTGGTAGACACTTTTTTCGTTTTCGAACTCTTGAAGTAGTTCAGAATACGTTCCTCCTTCTTCTAAATTTTTGATTGCCCGCTCCACTTCCATCATTTCTCGAATAATATGTGTTTTTTCCTTCTTCAATTCCTCCAGATGAGTTTCTAGTTTTTTTATCTGATCATCAATTTTATCCAGAGACCATTCTTTTTGTTCTTCACTTAAATCTGGTAAGTTTTCTCTTAAAGTAGTTAAACGGGATTCTATATGCTTCCGTTCTTCTTTATTCTGATAAAGTTTATACATATCCTCATCAATTAATGCCCCTACTGATTCAAGCAATCGGTACTTTCTCTTCCCGCTTTCTTTTTCAAGGCGAACAAAGTAACCAATGTCTCTCTGCACTTGCTCAGTTTTCTTAACATATTCCTTCTGAGAATCCAGTTCATTCTCTACTTGTTTTATAAACCGTCTCATCTTTTCAAAAGAATCCATGCTGTTGAGCTCATCATTCACAATAGCCTCTAAACTGGATAGTTGATGAAGTCGTTCCGTTAGTTCTTCTGTTGTTACTTTTATAGTATCATGTAATGCATCTATCTGTTCAGTCATTTTCCTTAAACTATGGAATAAAGGTTGCTTTTTTTCTATCTCTGCTACGTTCAATGATAGAGGATGACCGGTTTGTTTTTTCCATTCTAGAAAAGAGTCTTCTGTTCCTTGTTTTTCATTTTTCAACTGCAAGAATAGAGTTTCTTTTTCTCTCTGTTCTTCCTGCAAGACATCATTTGAAGTGAGCATCTCCTTCCATTGAGTTCTTAAGTTCTGCTGATTATAGAACTCCTCAATCTCTTCAGAAGAAAAATCAAGAGTCTCTGTTTCTTTTTTATTCCCTATGAATACTATGAGAATAGCTAAGCCAACCCCCACTAAAAAGACAGGCTGACTCATTAGAGCAGCCAAACTAATTGAAACGATACTAATGAGTATAGCCAGCCCTATTCCTCTTTTATTTTCCTTACTATTTAATACTACCTTTTTATTTGAAAATTCACTTTTTTCTTTCATCTTTTTAAACTTCTCGAGAGGCCACAACGTTTTTTCGATTTTGTCTATCATGTCATTATTGGCTTCAATCCGATAATTGAATCTATCGATATCTGTTTCTAGCTGAGTGACTTCATCACCCAAACGCTTCAACGCTTTTTTTAATGAAACAAAATCTTCCCACTCTTCGGGTGTTAATTCTTTAGGAACGGATTCATTTAATGGTAAGTTTTCTCTTATCTTCGTTTCAATCAATTGGTTCTTTAATGACTCTTGTTCTTGTTTCTGAAATTGAGTAGTTTGTACTTTATCTTGCCAATAATCCAATTCTTTAGAGAAACTTTTGAGCTCTTCTTCAAACGCTTGATAAATCAATAAGTCATTGGATGGACGGTACTCCTCCTGGAGCTCTTTTTGCTGCATCTGCAGCTCTTCTACCTTGTGTCTATACCCATTTATTTCTTCATTTATATGCTTCAATTGATATAACCCATCATCCGGCAGATTAAGTTCTGGTGTTTTTTTCAGGTCCTCTGTCAGTTGTTGAATTTCTTGTATGCTTTCTTTTTTACGAGTCAGTTCCTTATAAGTAGAAAGTTCTTTACTGCTTTCCTCTTCTTGTTGCTCTACATTTTGCAGCTTTTCCTGCAATAATTGAGCTTGTTGAATGTAATTTGTGTAATCTTTATTTGTTTCTTTTGCTTGGATGACTCTGTGATGTTTCTCTTCTAGTCTGGATGCCAGCACATTAATCTTCGGTTTTCTTCCTGTCGGCTTGAATAGTTGACTTGCTTTAGCTTTATATCTATCGGCTAAATTTAAATATTTTTCATTGCCTAAAGCTCCTATACTTAAAAAGTGCCGATTTAATTGCTCACCATTCATTTCTTCGATATTTTCAATCCCTTTCAGATTGAATGTATAAATACTCTCAAAGAAAGAGCGGTTTTTATCATACAGCAAGGTAGTTAATGCCCGTTCATCGCCCGTTGTTCCATCTTCAAATAATACTGTTACATCCCCTGTTACTTTTCCAGCGACGCGTTCGATACTGACTTCTCCAAATCGAGAGTCATCAATGATGAGCTTTCCACCATAGCGACTGCTTTCTCTTGGCTCATAGCGGGATAAAGAACTATGCCTCGTGGGAAAACCAAAGAGTATACTGTGTATAAATGACATGAGAGTGGACTTACCTGCTTCATTTTTCCCATAAAACAATTGAAAAGAAGAAGATAATTCAAACTCTTTATCAATCCATTTACCATAGCCGTAAATAACTATTCTTTTAATCTTCATTACGGACACCTTCTTCTCCTAAATCTTGTAACAATAAGTGTACTGCTTTATCCATTATGTCTTTTCTATAATCGGCATCTCTTACGCTTAAATGTTTCGAGAATGCATGCATCCTGTACAACTCATCGGTTACCTGATTAAAGGATTCTTTCGAGGCCATTTCTTCCAAAGATTGAGCCCAAGCTTCTGGAAAGACACTGTTTAAAGACAATACTTGATTGTCCTTTAATTCTATTTTGACTGTTGCTTCTACAATAAATGAAAACCTGTCTTCTGAGTAATGATTAACAGCTTCATAAAAATCAGTTTGTTCTAATTTTTTCATGACAGATGGAGGAAGTTCATTAGAAACAGTGAGCGTCAAATGAATCAGTTTAGAGTGCTGACTCTCTTCTCTTACAGCTTCTTTAACTAACTCATAGACATCATCTAAGGCTGTGAAATTCGCAGCATTCACTTCCATCGATTCCCATATTATCGGAGCTGTTTGTATAAATTGGACCTGAGATGTGGTTGGATGCAATTCAACTAATAGACATCCTTTTTCACCTGTTTCTTTTTTGTTTCTTCCCTGAGTATTTCCACTGTAATAAATTAACGGATTTTTTGAAAGTTGTTGCCTTTTGTGTATATGGCCCAATGCCCAATAATCATAGTTCTTCTCTCTTAGTTCACTTAAAGAAAAAGGAGCATACCGACCATGATCAGAGTCTTGTCCTTCTGCGTATCCATGCAGTAAACCGATATGAAAGTCAACATGATTGCTTCTTTGAGGATAGTGCTTGATTTTGCGTTCTTCAATCCATTTTTTGTCATAAGTAAAACCACTAATCGCTACTTTTTCTCCTGATTCAGTTAGCAGCGTATGAGTCTCCACTCCTGACCCATACACAGTGACGTTGCTTGGCATAGATAAATGTGCTTCATCATTAGCCTGATAATCATGATTTCCATGAATTAAAAATACAGGGATGTTTTCTTGTTTTAGTCGTTCTAGTTCTTCTTTTAAAAAAACTTGTGCTTTAATGCTTCGATCGTCAATATCATATATATCTCCTGCAAGTAAAACAAAATCAACCTCGTGATTAATCGCTTGATTAACTATGTGACGCAGAGATAGGAATGTCGATTCTTTAATCATCTTTAACGTTTTTTTCGGTAATTTTTTCAGCCCTTTAAATGGGCTGTCTAGATGCAAATCAGCCGCATGTATAAATTTTACCATGACTGAACCACTCCTTGTATAGGGTACGTATGTTCTTTATGTAAGCTAGGAAAAGGACCCACTCGCAAGTAAGTCCTTTACTCTTTATCTATCTTATTGATACAATTCTCTAACTGGTCTTAAGACCACTTGGTTAATTTCATCAATCATTTGACCAAGATTCTTTTCTGCTTCCAATAATTCAGAAATATAAGTGTTTTCTTGAATAGAAACAGATACCTGTTGGGCTTGTTGAGCTTCTTCTTCAGTAATTTTTTGACCCATCATTTGTTTTTGCTGGAAAACTTGTTGGACTTGACGAAATTCATTAAATAATTGACTGGCTTCCTCATTTTCTTGTACTGCTGTAAAGGCAGATTTCAATCGATTAAATTCTTCCGTTTCTTTGATGTCCTGTTCTAGTTGAACAGCTTTTTCTTGTATGCTGTCAGTCATACTTTCATCCCTTCAGTTTCGTCCTCATTAGGACGTTATTTCTTCTTTTCAGTGTATCATGAATAAAGCACCTATACCAGAAAAGTTTCTTGTAGAGCAAGGATTATTCCGCATTCATTCGATTGCGAAACTGGCCGAACCACTCTGTTGCTTTATCTCTTATAATCGTGGCTCCCTCTTTGATCACTTTTCCTGCTTCTTCCATCCCTTCTGTCACTTGATCGATGAAGGTTGATTCGTTATCTTGAACATATTCTTGACCGGCTTCTTCAACTAGGAATGTCGTTTGATTTGTATGCGGAAGAATTCTTTCCATTACCGCCTTTAGCAGCTGGCCAATTCCTTGAGAGCTGTACCCTGTCAAGTAATGGTCTTCAGCTAATTGACCATCAAACCCCATCCAACTTGTGATGACAATGTCTGGTGTATACCCTACAATCCACTGGTCCAATGAACCCGAACCTTTGCCGGTTTGGGTCGTACCCGTTTTCCCAGCTACTTGAAACTGTGCAGGCTTATTGTTTCTTGCTGTTCCGGATTCATAGACACTCAGTAGCATGCTATTCATTTCTTCTGCAACATCTGCAGACAAGACACGTTTAGATTTCACTCTTGAGTTATCCACAATAATAGCTCCAGTGGCATCCACAATTTTTGTGATAAAGTGTGGCTCGTGTCTCACTCCCTCATTTGGAAAGACACTATAGGCACTGGCTATATCAAGGGGCGAAACGCCTGTTTCCATTCCTCCCAAAGCGATGGCTGACAAGTTTTCATCTTCTTCAGAAATAGAGAGTCCAAATTCCTTCGCTTTTCTAATGCCTCTTCTTATTCCGATTTCATTCAAAAGCCAGACAGTTGGCGCATTATAACTGTTAGCTAAAGCTTCGTACATAGGGACTTCCCCTTGATACTGACCTGAAAGGTTGGTTGGTGTGTATTCTTCTTCTCCATAAGATAATAATTCATCTTTTATAAGAGAATCAGGCTCATAACCGGCTTCTAAAGCAGGAGCATAGACTGCTAGAGGTTTCATCACTGATCCAGGCTGTCTTTTCATTTGAGTCGCCCGATTAAAGCCACGGAAAGTATAATCGCCTATTCCTCCAACAACCGCATTGACTCCCCCCGTTTTAGGATTCAAAGCCACGGAAGCACTTTGAGCTGAGGTCCCGTCTGATGCTTTTTCAAATATATGCATGTTTGAAGCGTATGCCGCATCCATTTGTTGCTGATAAGTTTGATTTAGAGCAGTGTATACCGTATACCCATTATTTAATAAATCCTCTTCTTCAATACCATATTTATTCCATGCTTCGTTGATAACAGCATCAAAGTAGTAAGGGTATCGGTAGCCATCTGTGCTATTGTAATTATCGACTAAGGTTAATCCTGTCTGCTGATAACTTGATTTTTCTTCTTCCGTTATGACTCCAGTTTCACTCATCAAACTTAATACGACATTACGCCTATTAATTGAACGCTCGTAATTATCCAATGGGTTATAGTGACTTGGGGCCTTTAAGATAGCCGAAAGCGTGGCTGCTTCAGGTACAGTAACCTCATCAGCTGTTTTTCCAAAGTATTTGAGTGACGCATCTTCTACACCCCACACACCGTTCCCGAAGTATGAATTATTCAAATACATTTCAAGGATTTGATCTTTGTTATAATGTTTTTCAATCTCAATCGCTAAAAATAATTCTCTAAATTTTCTCATCAAAGTCTGGTCGGCAGTCAAATAAGCATTCTTTGCCAGCTGCTGGGTGATGGTACTGCCTCCCCCTACAATTCGACCACGGTTGACAACGTAGCCAATAGCAGCTCGTCCAATTCCAATGGGATCGAACCCTCGGTGTTCATAAAAACGCTGATCTTCAGTAGAGATAACGGCATTCACTATATGCGGAGAAATTTCTTCTATTTCAACAAATGTTCCTTTTTGAGCATAGAGAGTACCTGCTTCTTCTCCATTTTCATCCATAATCGTCGTAGATTGTTCTAGGCCTGCTCGCAATGTATTGACATTAGCTGAGCGTGCTAAAATAGCTAAATAAATACTAAACACTAAAGATACTACTAAGACGGACAAAACCAATACTTTTGTCGCATGGTACTTTTTCCATGCTCTTCTAGTGGCAGTCCATGAACGACTGAGCAGGGGTTTTAAAAACGCCCAAAATTGATTAAACCATTTTCTTATATATGCTTGAAAGTTTTGTTTATTCATAATTTTCCCTCAATATCTATTCTTGTTCCTTATACTTTATCTTATTTATACTAGCATATTTTACTCTCAGTTTAATCAGACTTTAGATGGATTATGACTTATTTATGAAACATTTCAACTTGTGTTCGCATTTCTGCCAATATTTGTTCAAGTTCTTTCTCATCTTTAGCATGAGCACCACTAGCTAACGGGTGTCCCCCGCCTCCATGATTAGATGCTACTCCATTAATAACTGGACCTTTAGAACGCAAGCGACATCTATATTCCCCGTCAGACTGCTGTACAAAAACAGCCCATACTTCAACTCCTTCAATTTTCCCTAACAATGGCACAATCCCATGGGTTTCACTGTCATCTACATCTAATGATTTTAAAAGGGGTTGAGTTAAAGTAATGTGTCCGACTCCATCATCCGCTAATTGAAAGTTTTCTAAGGCATATCCCATTAATTTGCTTGTATGAGGTTTTATGGCTGTCATTCGGTCATTCACTTCAGTATGTGAAAAAGGATAAGACATTAACTCTGCTGCTACTCTCATCGTAAAAGGTGTGGTCGCGTCATATAAAAACCGGTTCGTATCACCGACTATACCGGCATAAAGCAGTCTTGCTGCTTTAGGGGTCATTTTAATCTTGTCTTGGAATGTCAGCCACAAATCAGCAATCATTTCACTACAACTACTGGCCTTTGTATTCACCCATTCAATTTCTCCGTAAGGATCATCGAGGGGGTGATGATCAATTTTTATCCATTGCTTAGCTAGCCGGTAATCATCTCCATCAATACGTTTGATATTCGCTGTATCTGTTACAATAACTAAGGCCTGTTCGTAAAGATCCTCAGGTACCTGGTCCATAACATCCAGATACTCCAAGTCTTCAACACTGCTGCCAGCAGCATACACTTCTTTATCCGGAAAATTAACTTTAATTAATTCTTTCAAGCCGCATTGAGACCCTATAGCATCTGGATCTGGTCGGACATGACGATGAATGATAATAGTATCCCATTCTTCAATAATAGCCCAAATCGCCTCTTTTATTTTCATATCTTCAAGATTTTCTGTTTTTAATCCCACTATCTCGTCTCCTCTATTCTACCTATTTATTTTTTCTGAATTAACTGGCAAACAACAACCGCTTTGGCAGCTAACGTATTATCTGAATAAATATGAACGTCCAATCGTGCTGATCGTCTATTCTCATCAAATATAACGGGTTTAATGGTTAGCTCGCTTCCCAAATGAATCATATTAAAGTAATGCAGATTCATCTGTTCCACGACTAAGTTCTTCTTTTTATTTTTAGCCAGAAAGCTATAAACCGTTTCCGTTATCACTTCGCTCAATACACCAAATGATATAGCCCCTATACTATCAGTCGTTTGTGGGGTAACTAAAAAAGAATACCTTTCGTTTTCGACATCTTCATTGATAAGTTGATTAATCTGATCGGCAATGGTGTCTCCCGATTGAGGCTGCTTTTGTATGGATTGCATAGCTTTCATTATATCCTGTCTAGAAATGATTCCTATTAAGGTGAGGTCATCTATAACAACGGGCATGACTTCTAATCCATCCCAAATCATAGCGTGTGCAATGGAAGCCACACTCATATGCTTCTTAGCATAGGCAGGATTTCGAGTCATGACTCTTTCAATTGGTACATCATCTTCACTTCCAACGACATCTTTAGCTGTTACAATCCCTACTAGCCGGTTGTCGGAATGGACGACTGGAAAACGTGAATGCTGACTGCTTTCATTGAGCATACGGTAAGTATACACCGTATCTTCTTTATGCAAGTACTTTGTCTGTTCTATTGGCGTATAAATATGTTGAATACGAACAATTTCTTTTTTAATCAGCTGGTCTGTCATGGCCCGGTTAATCATAGTCGCTACAGTAAACGTATCATAAGACGTACTAATAAGGGGAAGTTCTTTTTCATTAGCTATTGAAATTACCGTCTCATCTGGTTGAAATCCACCCGTAATCAGAACAGCCGCTCCATGTTCAAGGGATAAACGTTGCGCTTCTTCTCTATTACCAATTATCATCAAGGACTCTTCAGAAATATAGCGCAACATCGCTTCTTCCTTCATAGCACCTATATTAAATTTAGTGAGTGTCTTTTTTAAACCAGCGACTCCTCCATGAACTTCTCCATCAATAATTTTGACGATTTCTTCAAAGGTAAGATTCTCTATGTTTTCCCCAGACTTCTGTTCTATACGAATAGTACCTACCCTTTTGATAGTCGATACTAGCCCCTTATTTTCCGCTTCCTTTATAGCTCGGTAAGCCGTTCCTTCACTTACGCTTAATTCTTTTGCAATGAAGCGAACGGATAATTTGTCTCCGATAGGAAGACGTTCAATGAATTCCAATATTTGCTCATGTTTTGTCTTCATGTTCTATTTTGTTCCTTTCATCCTCGCTCTTTTTCCACAAAGGCAAAGGAATAGTTTCATATATGACTGATTCTAGACTTGTGACGGTTATTCCAAGAAGTCTGACTCCTAAGTCCATACTCTCTTCTTCCCAAATAGATAAAGCTATTTGAAACAACTGGTCTTCGTCTTTAATATAATCTTGAAAAGTACGTCGTCTCGTATACGTTTGAAAGTCCTCATAACGAATTTTTAGAACAACTGTCTTTCCGTGTTTTTCTTTCTTCTTTAAATTTGCCATCACTTTTCGGGAAAGAACGCGTAGAGATTGAATGACTTCATTTTCCGTAGTCAAATTCTCTAAAAATGTCGATTCTTTTCCAATTGATTTCGGTTCCCTATCATTTATGACTTCACTATCGTCAATTCCTCTTACTTTCCGGTATAGAGAATGCCCCATTTTCCCAAATGATTCAACCAGTTCAAGCTCCGTTTTATTATATAAATCTTCACCACTGAAAATATTCAGGGCGTGCATTTTCTCCACTGATTTTGCTCCTACTCCATGAAACTTTTCAATAGGCAGACTAAATAAGAAAGCCTGTGCTTTATCAGGAGGTATGACTGTTATGCCTTTTGGCTTTTTATAATCAGAAGCCAATTTTGCAATGAATTTGTTATAGGATACACCTGCTGAACACGTTAACTGTAATTCTTTATAAATGTCTCTCTGAATATTTTGAGCAATGATTGTACCACTTTTTTGATTAATCAGATTGTCTGTCACATCCAAATAAGCTTCATCGAGTGACAAGGGTTGGATTTTGTCTGTATATCTATGAAAAATAGCATGCATCTGCCGTGAAACTTCTCTATACAAATCAAAATTGGCCGGTATAAATATACCTTGAGGACAGAGTTCGTATGCTTTTTGGGAACTCATGGCTGAATGTATTCCGAATTTTCTCGCTTCGTAACTGGCCGTGGCAACCACCCCGCGTCCACCGGTTTCTCTCGGATGCCTCGCAATGATAACTGGCTTGTTTTTTAAAGAAGGATTCTCTCTTATTTCTACTGACGCATAAAATGCATCCATATCAATATGAATGATTTTACGTGACGTATTTCTTTTAGGTTCTTCAAAACGTAAGATGCCGTACTGCATATCTTCTTCCTCCATAGGCCCTCTCTTTTAAGCTATTATACCGAAAAATCACACTAATCTCGAATCTGTTTCATCTTTTTAAGCATAATAAAAACAAGTAGGGACGATAAAATCATCTCTACTTGTTTTATTTAGCCTAACAAATCGTCTAACTCCATTTCATCCAAAGATGAAATAGAATACACTTGCGCTTTTAATGAAGCATAATTAAAGTAATCATTGGATTGAATAGATAAAATGTCTTCAATTTCCTGGTAATATCTCTCTGGCCTTTGGCGTTTCCAAAGAAAATCCGTACAATATTCCCATAAATCTTCAACAGAAACCTGATCATATCCATTTCTTCTGAATTCATTTTGCTTCTTTTGTAACCATAATTCATAATGTTCGAAATCGCTGGATAGAGTATTCAAGAGATACCTCCTTTACTCATTTAAAAAGGGAGTAAAGTAAGCTGCCCTTTTTCTATTCATTGTCCGCCGTATCTTCAGGTGTGTTCGTTCCCAATTCTTCTGCTTGTGTAGGTGTTCCTGCTGCAGCTTTAGTCACAATACGTGAAACAGCACGTCTTTCAAATGTTAGGTAAATCCCTTCACAATCAAGAACCACCGTTTTGTTTGTATCGTTCACTTCATCAACGATACCATGTAGTCCACCAATAGTGATAATAGAATCACCTTTTTGCAAAGAATCAAGCATGCTTTGAGTTTCTTTAGCTCTCTTTTGCTGTGGTCTGATCATTAATAAATACATAACTCCCATAATAACTATAAAGGGAAGCATTCCAAGTATTAATTCCATTCATTCATTCCTCCGTCTTATTGTCTCTTTTACAATCTAAACTATTTCATTCTAACTTGTTAGAAGATACAACTAGTATAGTCAGTAATAACCTTAGCAAATTTCAGCTCTAATTACTAGTTACAATTACTAAAAGTTAAAAATTCTTCGCATTTGGTTTGTTATATCCGTACTCTTCAAAGAAACTCTCTTTAAATTCTAATAGATTATCTTCTCGAATAGCCTGACGCACTTTTTTCATTAAATCAAGTAAAAAGTACAAATTATGGTAGCTAGTTAAACGTAAACCAAATGTTTCTTCTGACTTGATTAAGTGTCTGATATAAGCACGTGTATAATTGCGGCATGTATAACAGTTACAGTTTTCATCAAGTGGTCTAAAGTCTTTTGCATAGGCCGCATTTTTGACCACTAGGCGCCCTTTGCTTGTCATGGTTGTCCCATTACGAGCAATACGTGTAGGAAGCACACAGTCAAACATATCGACGCCTCTCATGACACCTTCAATTAAAGCATCTGGTGTGCCAACACCCATAAGATAGCGTGGTTTATCCTCAGGAAGCAATGGGGTTGTAAAATCAAGCACACGGTACATCTCTTCTTTTGGCTCTCCCACTGACAGCCCACCAATAGAGTACCCTGCGAAATCCAAGCTCGTTAAGTCTTTTGCAGACTGCTTTCTTAAATCTTCAAACCCGCCTCCTTGAACTATACCAAACAGACCTTGCGTATCAGGGTTCTGGTGTGCTTTCAAACCTCTTTCAGCCCATCTTGAGGTGCGTTCAACCGATTTCTTAGTATAGTCATAGCTTTCATCAAACGGCGGACACTCATCAAAACTCATCATGATGTCTGGTCCCAATTTATTTTGAACATTTATCGCTTTCTCGGGTGAGAGAAAGAGCTTAGATCCGTCTAAGTGACTTCTAAAATGGACGCCTTCTTCTTCAATTTTCCTCATATGAGCGAGTGAAAAGACCTGGAATCCTCCAGAATCCGTTAAAATTCCTTTGTCCCAATTCATAAATGAATGTAGACCACCCGCTTCTTCCACAATATCTGCACCTGGACGTAACCATAAATGATAGGTGTTACTTAAAATAATTCCGGCTCCCATTTCCTCTAACTCTTCGGGCGCCATGGTTTTCACAGTTGCTAACGTTCCTACTGGCATAAACATAGGTGTTTCAAACGTTCCGTGGGGAGTTGTTATCTTCCCTAATCTGGCTCCTGTATGTTTTTCTTTCTTTTCTAATTGATACGTTACTGGATGATTGCTCATAACCTTCTCCTTGTGTTTTGCAATTTTTCTTTACTTCTTGACAAACATGGCATCACCGAAGCTGAAGAATCTATATTTCTCTTCTACAGCATGATTGTATGCCTCTAATACAAAGTCTCGCCCTAAAAAGGCACTCACTAACATGATTAAAGTAGACTTAGGAAGATGAAAGTTCGTCAAGAAGGCATCAACGACTTTAAAGTCATAACCGGGCGCGATAAAGATATCCGTCCAACCGCTTGCCGCTTTTAATTGGCCGTTGTTTTCTTTCCCTATGGTTTCAAGTGTACGAATGGATGTCGTTCCGACAGCTACCACTCGGCCCCCTTTTTCCTTGGTTTCATTTAGTACGTTGGCTGATTCTTCTGATAACTGATAAAATTCTTTATGCATCACATGCTCTTCGATATTGTCTACACTAACTGGTCTAAATGTCCCTAAGCCAACATGCAGGGTTAAAAATACAAGCTTGACTCCTTTAGACTGTAACTTATCTAAAATTTCTGTCGTAAAGTGCAGCCCAGCAGTAGGTGCTGCCGCCGAACCATTTTCTTTTGCATAGACAGTCTGGTAACGTTCTTGATTATCAAGTTTTTCCTTAATGTAAGGCGGAAGAGGCATTTCTCCTAAAGATTCTAATGTTTCTAAAAATATTCCTTCATAAGTAAACTCAACTATACGCCCACCGTGATCTAGAATGTCTGTGACTTCTGCTTTTAATCTGCCGTCCCCAAAGGAAATAACTGTTCCCACTTTAGCTTTTTTAGCCGGTTTCATTAAGGTTTCCCAGCGATCCCCGTCAGTGTTCTTTAATAATAAGACTTCTATATGGGCATTCGTATCTTCCTTGTTTCCGTGTAAACGAGCAGGCAATACTCGGGTATCATTCATGACCAAGGCATCGCCTTCTTTTAATTCATTTAAAATATCTTCAAAGTGTTTATCTTCTATTGTCTTTGTTTCTTTTGAAAGAACCATCATTTTCGAAGCTGATCGATTGAGCAAAGGTGTCTGTGCAATCAATTCTTCCGGTAAATGAAAATCAAAATCATCTGTTGTTAAAGTCATCGTATTTCCCCTTTTATTCTCTCCATAAATGCATGAGTTGTAAATGTTCATAGGCTTTTTCACTTGCCATCCGTCCTCTAGCTGTCCGTTGTATAAAGCCTTCTTGTAAAAGATACGGTTCCACCATATCTTCAATCGTATCAACTTCTTCTCCAATATTTGCAGCCAGCGTATTCAGACCGACGGGTCCGCCACCGTATAAGTGAATCAGAGTATGCAAGAATTTTTGGTCGACACTGTCTAGTCCGTGACTGTCTACTCTAAGTAAATCAAGAGCTAAAGAAGCCGTTTCTTGAGTAACTACACCGTCATTTTTGACATCTGCATAGTCTCTGACTCTTTTGAGCAGACGGTTAGCAATTCTTGGTGTCCCTCTGGAGCGCTTAGCAATCTCTTTTGCTCCGTCCGCTTTAATCGCTGTATTTAAGACTTGTGAAGACCTTAGGACTATGGCTTCTAATTCTTCTTGCTTATAATATTCCATGTGCGCTAATATTCCGAATCGGTCGCGTAAGGGAGCAGATAAACTTCCTGCACGCGTAGTCGCTCCAATTAATGTGAAAGGAGGCAACGGAAAATGGACCGGATGGGCCGTTTCACCTTGACCAATGATAATATCAACATAGTAGTCTTCCATGGCTGAATAGAGCATTTCTTCCGCTATTCGGGGCATTCGGTGGATTTCATCAATGAATAAAATCCCACCGGGTTCTAAATCATTCAGCAAAGCCACCAAGTCACCCGGTTTCTCTATAGCCGGTCCACTAGTTGTTCGAATATCGGCATTCATTTCATTGGCAATAACCATGGCCATTGTCGTTTTTCCTAAACCGGGAGGCCCATAAAGAAGAACATGGTCCAAAGCTTCTTCCCTTTTCTTAGCCGCTTCAATATAAATGGTCAACTCCGTCTTTATTTTCTCCTGCCCTAAATAATGTGCGAGATATTTGGGTCTTAGAGTAAACTCTAAAGACTGTTCTTGATCATTTAATACATGATCTGAAGTTAAATTGTGATTATTTTCCATCCTAATCTCCTTTGAATCCTGACTACATCAATAATTTCAAGGCTTCTCTTATGTAGGTATCCGTTGAATGGTTAGCTGTAACATCTAATTTCTTCTCTACTTTACTAATATCTCTCTTGCTGTATCCTAGTGCCTCTAATGCTTCCAGCGCTTCTTCAAATGCTCTGTTGGCTTTTTCACTGCCGGATTTCTCTAAGCTTTCAGTCGTCCCCTCATAATCAGAGACATCAAAATCAGATAATTTCCCTTTTAAATCCAATACAATCTGGGCAGCTGTTTTCTTTCCAACTCCAGGAAACTTGGTTAAGAATGTGGTGTTATCCTCTTCAATCGCTTGTATCAGCCCTCGGTGGTTTTCATTTGCTAATATAGCTAATGCTGATTTAGGTCCGATACCCGATACATTAATTAATTTTAAAAAGAGCGTTTTTTCATGCAGAGTTGGAAAACCAAATAATAAAATAGCATCCTGTCTAACATCCTGATACATATAGACTGTTGCTTCTTTATGGTACTGGTCTGTTAAGCGAAAGGGATTAGCCATTAATACCTTGTATCCTATCCCATTTGCTTCTAATACAATATAACTGGGATAAATATGTTTAACTGTTCCATTTATATATTCATACATTTAAATAACCTCATTCAGATAGTAATTTATCTTACATAGTATAACACAAAAACATCTCCCCATTAAGCCTTGTCAATGGATAGATGTTGGATTAAATAAAAGTCTTAATTGTCAAACTCTGCTAAATATTCTTCATATCCCTGTTCTTTTAATTCTTCTTTAGGAATAAACTTTAAGGCTGCAGAATTAATACAGTAACGCATACCGCCTTTATCAGTCGGTCCGTCATTGAAGACATGTCCGAGATGAGAATCTGCTTCTTTACTGCGTACCTCAACACGTTCCATTCCAAACGACGTGTCTCTTTTTTCTTTTACCGTTCTTTTCTGTATAGGTTTGGTAAAGGATGGCCAACCACAATGAGCATCATATTTATCCTTTGAAGAGAATAAAGGCTCTCCACTAACAATATCCACATAGATGCCTTCTTCATAGAAATCATCGTATTCTCCTGTGCCGGGTCTTTCTGTCCCATTATTTTGAGTCACTTCATACTGAATGGGAGTCAGTTTTTTCTTTAGTTCTTCTTTGTTTACTTCAGACATTTATATCACCTTTCTTTATTTTTAATGGGGGTCTTGGATACGTTTAAACATTTTTTCCATATCCTTTGTAGTAAAGCTGACCATAACCGGCCGACCATGTGGACAGTTATAAGGGTTTCGTACCTCTTTTAATTGTTCCAGCAAGGCTCTTGCTTCCTGATTGGATAAATAGTGATTCGCTTTTATCGACCGTTTACAGCTCATCATAATGGCTGTCGCTTCTCGAAATTCACTTATAGATAAGCTTTCTTTTTCTAAAAAGAAATCAATCATCTCTTTAATCGTGCTTTCCACTTGACCGGCTATCATCCAATTGGGATGGCTCCGAATAATAAAACTGTTTTGTCCAAAATCCTCTATAAAAAGAGCAGCTTCTTCCAGCTTTTCCTTGTTTTCTTTAATGATTAAAGCATCCGTTGATGGATATTCTAAGACTATAGGGACCAGTAATTCCTGCAAATCTGTTCCTTCATCTGCAATAGTGTCTTTGTAATATTCATACTTTACACGTTCCTGTGCAGCATGCTGGTCAATAATGTACAGGCCGTTTTCATTCTGAGCGAAAAGATACGTTCCATGCATCTGTCCAATGTAATGTAAATCAGGAAAAGTCGTTGTCTTTTCTTCTGTTTCCTGTATAGTCAGAGCAGTTTTTAGAATGGATGCTTCATGTCTATTATCTTCTAAAATATCCTTACCTTCAAATGATTCAACTCTTTGACTGTCCTGATTAGTTGACTGATTTGATTCATCTGCTGGTAGCGGTAATCTGTCTTCTTTAAGTGTATGGTATAAAGAGGAAAGGTTTTCTTTCGTTTGGCTTTCTTTAGTTTCAGTACTTCTGGGTGTATAGTCTGTAAAAGAGAGATGCGTTTGCTGGTCTGTGAGGACTCTATCTCTTTTAGCGGACTTTCCGTGAATGTTTTCCAACGCATTAGGTATGCGCGTCTCTTTTGACAGCCGCTTAGCAATCGCTTCTTTAATTAACTCTCCTAAATCTTTTTCATTACTGATCCGAATCTGCTGTTTCGTCGGATGAACATTCACATCTAAAAGAAGGGGGTCCATCCTGACATTTACTACGGCCAGAGGATACCGGCCTACCATTAATGATGACCCATAACCGTCTACTATGGCTCTGTTTAAAGCATAATTTTTAATGTATCGGCCATTTACAATTAAAGTAATATAGTTATTACTTGCACGAGTCAACTCCGGTAAAGAAACGAACCCGCTCACTTCAAAATCAAAAGAAGAATGCTGTATGTCTTTCATTTTCTTTGCTGTTTCTACTCCATATATCCCAGCTATAGCTTGAATTTGGTCTTTATTTCCGACTGTTTTAATGACTGGTGTCCCGTCTGACACCAATTTAAAGGAAATTTCTGGGTGAGCGAGTGCTAATCGACTGACTGTATCACTAATATGAGATAATTCTGTCTTCAAAGTTTTAACATATTTTAAACGAGCAGGGGTATTGAAAAACAAGTCTTCTACTTTAATAAGCGTACCTTTCCGAGAAGAAGCGGTCTGATTTTCAATCACCTTTCCCCCATTTAAAACAAGTCGTTTACCTGCTTGACCATCTTCTGCCGTTTCTATGGTTAATTTTGAGACAGAAGCAATACTGGGAAGCGCCTCTCCTCTAAACCCGAGGGTTCGGATTCTAAACAGTTCTTCATCATTCAGCAACTTGCTAGTCGCATGTCTTTCGAATGCAGACAGGACTTCGTTTGAAGCAATCCCGTCCCCATTATCAATGACTTGAATACTCTTTAACCCAGCCTCTTCAACAAAGACTTCAATACGTGTACTACTGGCATCAATGGCATTTTCCATAAGCTCCTTGACTACTGAGGCCGGACGCTCTATCACTTCTCCAGCAGCAATTTGATTGGCTAGAGTAGGAGACATAATCTGAATTTTCTGATTCATCTATTCTCTCCAACTTTCATTCTTAGTCTTTTATTTTTTCTTGTAATTGACTCAATAACTGCAAAGCTTCTAGTGGTGTTGTATTGACTACATTCAGCTTCTTTAAATTCTCAATCACTTCTTGTTCCTGCGAATTGAAAGAAGAAAATAAATCCAGCTGCTCTTGATTACTTCTCATATCCGCTGGCCCTTCAGTGGGTTCTTTTTCTTCAAATAAATGGTCTTCTTTTTGCTCTAATTCATGCAAAATACTTTCTGCTCTGCTGAGTAATGTAGAAGGCAAGCCTGCTAGTTTAGCCACCTGTACACCATAACTTTTATCTGCTGGTCCTGGAAGCATTTGATGAAGGAATACTAAGTCCCCATCCTCTTCTACTGCCCCTACATGTATATTTTTCAGTCCAGATAAACGATCTTCAAGGACAGTTAGTTCATGATAATGTGTAGAGAATAATGTTTTTGCTTTAATATGATCATGAACATACTCTATAATCGCTTCAGCCAACGCCATTCCATCATAGGTGGCTGTCCCTCGGCCAATTTCATCAAACAATAACAAACTGTTAGGGGTAGCATGCTCAAGGGCCTGGTTGGTTTCAGTCATCTCAACCATAAATGTACTTTGCCCACCAATTAAATCATCCATTGCACCAATACGAGTATATAAGCGGTCAAAAATAGGCAATGCGGCTTTTTCTGCAGGAACAAAACAACCCATTTGAGCCATAATAATAGTGAGCGCGACTTGCCTCATATACGTACTCTTACCCGACATATTCGGACCGGTAATGAGAAGAACCGATGTGTCGTCTGTTAAATCGACATCATTAGGAACATACGACTGCTCGCCCATTACTTTTTCAACCACAGGGTGTCTGCCTTTTTCAATATACACATCTTGTGTTTCAGTGGAGAAAGACGGTCTGACAAAATTGTACTCCTCACTGACAGCTGCAAAGCTCTGCAAGACATCTATCTCTGCTACAACTTTTGCTAACTTCTGCAAGCGCGCAATTTCCTGTTTCACTCTATTTCTTACTTCAGTGAATAGTTCATATTCCAAGTTTTTTGACTTTTCTTCTGCTTCTAAAATAAGTGATTCTTTTTCCTTCAGCTCTGGCGTGCTGTAGCGTTCAGCATTCGTTAATGTCTGTTTTCGTTCATACCGATTATCTTCTAACTTGGCTACATTTGCTTTTGAAATTTCGATGTAATAACCAAACACTTTATTGAAGCCTATTTTGAGGTTTTTAATGCCGGTGGCTTCTCTTTCCTGTAGTTCCAACTGAGCCATCCATTTTTTCCCATTCGTCATGGCTTCAACGTATTGATCCAGCTGTTCATTGTACCCCTTCTTTATGATTTCACCTTCAGTGGTTGATATGGGAGGTTCGTCCTGAATAGCTTCTTCAATTAAATCTTTCACTTCTTCAATCGTATCAATCTGTATTAAATACCGGTCCCAGTTCCCTTCACTATTCAAGCTCTCTATAATGCTTATTAATGATGGAATCTGCTTAAGGGACTCTTTCAGCTGAACAAGATCTCTTGGGTTTACCGTACCAAATGCTGTTCTCCCGGCTAATCGTTCTAAATCATAAATCCTTTTAAGTATCTCCTGAAGGTCATTTCTCTCAAAGAAGTGAGTCATTAACCCTTCTACAATATTTAAGCGTTCTTCAATTTTTTTACGTTGAATCAACGGTTTTTCCAACCACGAACGTAGCATTCTTCCTCCCATGGCTGTTTTTGTTTCATCCAACAACCATAAGAGTGTTCCTTTTTTGGACCCATCTCTCAGAGATTGTGATAACTCCAAATTTCTTCTGGCTTCCTGCCCGAATAATAGAAACTGATGCGTTTGATACTCTTCTACTTCTTGTAAATGATCTAAACTTCTCATTTGGGTTTCAGATAAATAGTGCAACAATAAATCCAATACAATTTTTACATCTTGATTTTTGTAGTCTTCTATTAAATGAGTAAGTGAATGGGTATAGTCTGTTTTAGATGGGTAGGATATAACAATGGACCATTTATTTTTCAATGTTTCTTGTAAATGTAAAAATTCTCCCGGTTTCAAGATGACTTCTCTACAGTTTAAAGCCGTTATTTCGTTGATAACCCCATCTTCATCTTCCAATTCGGTCACTTTTATTTCTCCTGTTGTTAAATCAACGTAAGCTAATCCAATGCCTTCTGCTAGATGATGAATAGCCACTAAGTAGTTGTTTTCTTTTGCATTGACTGTCTTTGATTGCATGACAGTACCGGGTGTAACCACTTGGACTACTTCTCTTTTAACCATCCCTTTAGCTGTTTTTGGGTCTTCAACTTGTTCACAAATGGCTACTTTATGACCTAATTCTATCAGTCTGTCAATATAGCCTTGAGCTGAGTGGTGTGGAACCCCACACATAGGAATTTGCTGCTCAGCATTTTTATTTCTACTTGTTAACGTCAATTCCAGTATACGTGAGACCTCTACAGCATCTTCAAAAAAGAGTTCATAGAAATCCCCTAGACGGTAGAATAAGTACGCATTGGGGTATTGTTTTTTTATATTTAAATACTGTTCCATCATCGGTGTATGTTTTGTTTTTTGAGGCAAATCTATCACTCTCCGTTAATCATCACTTATACATGTTTTTGTTCGCCTAGTCAAACCAAGTCATATCATCATCAATTCTAATGGGTTCGATGCGTGTAGCTAATCCAGTTGAATCATTGAGTTCAATGTAGCACCCGTTTAATTTTCTTCTACCCGTTTCAGGCACTTCGAATCGATTCGGCATTTGAGTTAAGAACTTTTGTAAAATAGGCTCTTTCTTCATACCTAGTATGCCATCATAATAGCCTGTCATACCGACATCTGTTTGATAAGCTGTCCCGTTAGGTAAAATACGTGCATCGTTGGTTTGAACGTGTGTATGAGTCCCTACCACTGCAGAGACTTTTCCATCCATATACCAACCCATTGCTTCTTTTTCACTTGTCGCTTCTGCATGAAAATCAATAAGAATATGGGATGTTTTCTTTCTCGCTTCTTCAACTAATGCTTCTCCTACACGGAATGGGTCTTCTAAATCTCCCATATACGCTCGGCCATGAAGATTAATGACAGCCAATTCCATTTGATTTATTTTGATATATGCCATTCCTTTTCCTGGAGTGACGGTATTATTAGGGTAATTAGCAGGTCGTATAAGTTTTTTTGAGTCACCTATAAAATCTAAAATTTCTTTCTGATCCCAAGTATGGTTTCCCATCGTCACTAAATCTACACCGCTTTGTAAAAGCTCTTTATATATTTTTTCAGTGATTCCTCTTCCACCAGCTGCATTTTCACCATTAACTATGGTTGCTTGAGGTTTATATTTTTCTTTTAATTTAGGAAGCCACTCATTGACCATCTCTCGTCCCAATGATCCCACTATGTCACCGATAAATATTATTTTCATTTGGACTCCTCTTTTCTTCTCAGTGTTTCTATTTTACCAGTTTTACTAGGGCAAAATCAAAACCTCTTTCTTTATCCTTCCCCAATAAATATAAGGGGCAAAGTTAGATGGTGTTCATCTAACTTTGCCCCTTTTTTGCTCCCTAAGGGTTCGTTTTCACTTTTTTATCAGTGCAAAATCACTTAGCATACTCAGTAGCTCGCGTTTCGCGGATTACCGTTACTTTAATATGTCCAGGATATTCCATATCTTCTTCAATTTGTTTCTTAACATCTCTAGCTAGTTTATTAGTCATCATGTCATCCAACTCATCAGGTTTGACAATTATGCGAACTTCGCGTCCTGCCTGAATAGCATAACTTTCTTTCACGCCTTTATATCCGTTAGCAATTCTTTCCAGATTTTCAAGACGTTGTAAGTAATGCTCCAAGGATTCGCTTCTAGCACCAGGTCTGGCTGCTGAAATAGAGTCAGCTGCTTCAACAAGAACTGCGATTGTTGAACTGGCTTCAACGTCACCGTGGTGGGATGCAATAGCATTAATGACTGTTTCGTTTTCTTGATATTTCATTGCAATTTGAGCGCCAATTTCAACGTGAGATCCTTCGACTTCACTGTCTAAAGCTTTTCCGATATCATGCAATAGTCCAGCACGTTTAGCTAATTGAATATCTTCGCCAAGTTCAGCTGCCATAACACCTGCTAACTTAGCCACTTCAATTGAATGGTTTAAAACATTTTGACCGTAACTTGTTCTAAAGTGGAGACGGCCAACGATTTTCATTAAATCAGGATGGATAGAGTGGATGCCAAGTTCAAACATGGCTTCTTCCCCTATCTCTCTAATTCGCTCATCCATTTCTTTTCGAGATTTTTCTACGGCTTCTTCAATTCTACCTGGATGAATACGACCATCTGAGATTAATTTCTCTAATGCCATTTTCGCTGTTTCTCTCCTAATAGGGTCATACCCACTTAGAACGACAGCTTCTGGAGTGTCATCGATAATTAAGTCCATTCCGGTTAGGCTTTCTAAGGTCCGTATATTTCTACCTTCACGCCCAATGATTCGGCCTTTCATATCATCATTTGGTAAATTAATGACGCTGACAGTTGATTCTGTTACTCTATCAGCAGCACAACGTTGGATAGCCTGAGTCACTATATTCCTTGCTCTGCGATCAGCTTCTATTTTAGCTTTATCCTCATGTTGTTTGACCATTACAGCCATATCTCTCGTTAATTCTTCCTCTGCTTGCTTAAGCACAACAGATTTGGCTTCTTCTTCAGATAATGCCGCTATAGCATGAAGTTTTTCTTTTTGCTCTTCAACTAATTTCTGTGCAGCATTTTCCAGCTCTTCTATTTTTTTCTGACGAGCAGTTAATTTATCTTCCCTGCTTTGCAGAGCACTTTCTCTTTTATCTAAAGCATTCTCTTTTCGTTCTTGGTTATCTTCTTTTTGAGCTAAACGATTTTCTTGACGAGATACTTCAGAACGTCTTTCCTTCAGCTCCCACTCTATTTCCGTTCGATAAGAATGGATTTCTTCCTTTGCCTCCAGCAACGCTTCTTTTTTCAAGGTTTCTGCTTCTCTATTTGCGTCTTCAATAATATCTTCAGCTGTTTGTTTAGAATTAGCTAATCTTTTTTCGACACTTTGTTTCGAAAAATAAGCTCCTGCGACTATGCCAATTATTAAAGCAACGATAGCGAAGGCTATTGAAAGTATTAAATCCATCTAATCACCTCCGTATCATTATTTAGTTTTCATGCATTAAAATAATCAGATATTTCAACTGGTGACAATATCATTTTTAAGTTATAGTACACGATTAGGCCTGCTTCTTCTTTTTTTCTAAAGTAGCAGTCTAGTTTAATTCTATAGGTCTTTTGAAATTATGTCAACAGCGTTTTAACTAGGTCCGAGTCGATGGTGTGTTAAAAATAATAAAACTGGTGTTGTTCTTATGTAATGAAACGTTCATAAGAACAACACCAGTTAATTAGTTTAGTCTAATTCTAAAGTTTCTACTTCTGGTTCAGCACTTTCGACAATTTCTGTGCCATCATCTTCGCCTACTCCATAAGCCACTCTAACTTTTTTCTCAATCTCTTGTCTTAATTCAGGATGATCAACGAGGTACTGTTTTGCATTCTCTCTTCCTTGACCAATTCTTTCTTCCCCATATGAGTACCAAGCCCCTGCTTTTGTAATAATATCGGCTTCTGCACCCATATCGACAATTTCACCGACTTGTGAAATACCTTCACCATACATAATGTCGACCATAGCTAATTTAAATGGAGGAGCAACTTTGTTTTTAACGACTTTTATTTTAGTACGGTTACCTGTCATATCCTGACCGGATTTGATGGATTCCCCTCTTCTAACTTCTAGCCTGACAGAAGAATAGAATTTTAAGGCTCTTCCTCCCGTTGTTGTTTCCGGGTTTCCGAACATCACACCAATTTTTTCACGTACCTGGTTAATAAACAAGGCAATGGTTTTTGTTTTATTTATTGATCCAGAAAGTTTTCTCAGTGCTTGGGACATTAATCTAGCTTGTAGACCCATGTGAGAATCTCCCATTTCACCATCTATTTCTGCTCGCGGAACTAGCGCAGCAACAGAGTCTATAACAACCATATCGACTGCACCACTTGAAACTAACGCATCTGTAATTTCAAGTGCTTGTTCTCCTGTATCTGGTTGAGAAATGAGTAATTCATCTATGTTAACTCCTAATGCACTGGCATATTTAGGATCTAAAGCGTGCTCTGCGTCAATAAAAGCAGCTATTCCACCATTTGCCTGTACAGAGGCGATGGCATGTAGTGCGACTGTTGTTTTACCTGAACTTTCAGGGCCGTATACTTCTATAATTCTTCCACGAGGGTATCCGCCAATTCCCAATGCTACATCTAGTGCTAATGATCCACTAGGTATTGTTTTAACTTGGGTATCAATTTTTTCTCCCATTTTCATTATAGAACCTTTACCATAACTTTTTTCAATTTTTTTTAATGCAACTTCAAGAGCTTTCGAGCGTTCATCTGACATAAAGTTTCCTCCTGTATAATTCATTCGTTCATTTAGTAGTAGTTGTTGTAGTGTTATGACTATCCTTATTTTAAGCTTATTTGGGTAAAAAATCAAGTTTTTTCGAACATTCATTCGCTTTATTTATCTTCTCCATAATTTGTCGGTGTCTCGACAGGTAAATCTAAAACAACGCGTCTAACCAAGTCTAAAGCATTTAATACCGTTAGTTCTCTGTTTTTATTTCGCTTATATCCGAAATGATAGTGTTTAGCAAATGACTTCTTATCCTGGTAAGAAATACCAATCCAAACGGTCCCTGGAATTTGTCCTTCCATCGAACTTGGACCAGCTACTCCTGTAAAACCTACTCCGATATCGGCATTAAACAATTTACGTGATTTTTCAGCCATTTCAATCGCACATTCAGGACTGATTACTCCATAAGAGTCAATTGTCTTCTTAGTGACTTTCAATACTTCGTTTTTCATCTCATTACTATAGGTGACGAGCCCTCCTTCAAGAATGGCCCCTGCAGATAAGCCACTTGTTAATGAACTTAAAAATGCGCCCCCTGTTAGGCTTTCTGCAGCAGTAATCATTAAGTCCTTTTCTATTAATAAATCTTTGATGACATCTGATAAGTCTTTGTCTTCATATCCGAAAAAGTATTCTGAAAATTCTCCTTTTATTCTTTCTTCCACTTGGTTCAGGCTGTTTTCTGCGTCCTCTTCTTTGTGAGACATGGCCGTCAGTCGAATAGCCACTTGACTCTTTTTTGAATAAACAATAACATTTATCTCTTCTTTATCCCGAAGGGCTGATTCTAATCGGGAATGTATTTGATCTTCTGTTAAACCAAAAAAATTAAGAACTCTGGACTTTAAAACAGGTTTCTCAAATAGACGGTTAACTAACTCCTCCTTTAAATAATTATTTACCGTGGGTTCCAGCTCATCCGCTGGCCCTGGAAGCAGGACATAGGTATGATTGTTATGCTCCAACAGCATGCCTACTGCCAAACCCGTATCATTCGTCAGGGGAATAGAATCTGCTAAAATCAGTGCCTGTAACTGATTGTTTTCTGGCATTTTAAAATTAGAGTTTTTATGATAAGTTATAATCTTATCTTCTGTCTCTTCATGTAAAATTAAATCTAAACCTAAATAGTTCGCTAATGCCTCTTTATTCGGGCCTAAACCTCCAGAAATAATAATTAATTCCGATCTGTTTTCTGCTTGTTTAACCGCTTCAATTAATCGTTCGCTAGTATTTCCTATAGTGGTCTGATTGGATACGTCGATTCCCAAAGAAGTCAATTCACGAGCTAAAAAAGGCGCATTTGTATTTGTTACTTGTCCGAGTAGCAAATCTGTACCAATAGATATAATTTCAGCATTCATTATTTTATCCCCTCTTTATATATAGTTAGTGTCAATACTTTCTTTTAATAATTGCTTACAATGGTTGTTATATCAAGAAAAAACAAAAAAACACTTGCC
>NZ_BAAACW010000110.1:0-50245 GCF_039521845.1 Alkalibacterium iburiense | reverse complement strand
ACTTTGAGTACTTTAACACAGGACTTTGTCTGTTCTTTTTTCACTCGCTTCACCTCTATCACGAATACAAACGTGTGTTCTTTTCGTTAACTTTAGTATATCACTCCGTCAACGGAAAGGCTAGAGAAAGGTACACTTATTTTTAAAAGAAAAAGAAGACAAAACAATCAGACATTTATCTCAATGTACGCTCTCATCCCACGATTAAAACCGTGGGCTTTCACGCTTGATAGTTCTGTAAGCACCGACTTTTTCGTAGATGATTCTATCTCCTCTGACCAGCTTCTGTTCTTCTGAAAGAGTCATGATTCGGTCGTGATCCATGCAGGTGTAGCCACATATGACTTGTTTCTCTACTGTTTTTTTCTCCTCTTTTTGTCTTTCAACTCGGTAAGTATAGTGGTCTTTAGCCCAAAGCGGATCAATGTTTATCCGACTGCCATCCGTTGTCACAATCGATGATTGGCTCGTATCTTTACTGTCCAGTACTGACGTATGAAACTCTACAGCTGAACCGATAATCGCTGACCCCGGTTCCACTATCAGTCGGGTTGATTCAGTATCCACTACTTCTTCCAATACCTATTTCACTGCCTGAATGTAATCACTCGCTGTAGGCTTGCCCTCCACTCCTCCGAAAAAGCCTCCGCCAATATCTATAAAGGATGGATTGATAGTATATTTTCTTATAATATATTTGGCATAACGGGCAATCTCCTGATACACTCGGACACTTCTCGTGACACTATTACAATGAAAATGAAGCCCGATTCTATTCGACGATTGATTGAATCGGATTAGGTCAAGCGCTTGAGCTAACTCTCCATTAGCTTCTGAAAATCCGAATCGGAACCCTTCTTCTCGATACCCTACGTCCTGACTGTCAAAAAGAGTGGTATCTACGTTAATGCGCAGTCCTATGGTTTCCTTGTGTTCCTGACAGTGTCTCCTGAAGTAATCCAGCTCATTTTGGGAATCAATATTAACTAGTGAGCCTTTTTGAACTGCCTTTAAAAAAGCCGCTTCTCCTTTTATGGGGCCATTAAATACAATTTCGTTTTCTGAATAACCGGACAATTGAGATAATGCGAACTCCTCATCTGATACGACTTCAGCCAGAACACCCTGTTTTCTTAAATAGTCTAATACCCAAGGCAAAGAATTGGTTTTGACCGAATAAGCAATATGTGAATAGGGCCAGATCGCCTGTAAAGCGTGCTTAAACTCAGAAAGATTCGTTTCTAACTGATCTTGATCTATTAAAAAGTATGGTGTTTGCATGTTCTTCTCCCCTTCTCTCTCGTTGTTCATTTAGGACAAACATGTACTCAACAAATAACCTCCTTTAGATGAGATGAGTTCTATAGGTGTATTTAAATGCAAAGTTTAGAAATGGGTCTAGGTAGAATCTATGAAAGGTGCTTGGAGATATGTGGGGTAATAAAAGACGCAATGTGAATAGACAGATGAAAGAAAAGGTTCATTTGGAAAATAGTAGTGTAAGAAATGGAGTATAGGATATAGTAAAAATGTGCATAGTATTTTTAAGGTGGGGGTAATTTTAATCGAATAATAAGGGGGAAAACTCAGGTGATAAAAAGATAGTCAAGATTAGAAGGAAAGGCAGTGGATGTAACAGATGAAATAAATGGAGATGAAAAGAATAGATTCCTTTTGTTGCAGGCATTCGATTTATTAATTTTAAAGTAGCACAACTCTAAACCGATTACAACACCTATTCACAAATAATCAGCCCGGAGTGAGTGAAAGGCAGCTGAGTTAGACATGTAAATATCTAAAAAGAGAAAGCCCCTAAAGACTTCCTCCTTATTTTAATTATAAGTTTTGAGCTGCTTTCACAATGGCAGCGACGTTCATGGAAACAGCTTTTAAATTGCGGTAGCCATTTTTTAAAGCTTCTTCTAAAGAGGTAAACTCAGGAATGATACTGAATGTTGAAATAATGCCTTCGTCGTAGATAGACTCATAGCCTTCGTTCAAACAGCCAGCTAAGGCAATCGTTGGGACACCATGTTCTTTTCCGACTCGAGAAACGGCAATCGGTGTTTTTCCGAATTGTGTTTGGTGGTTAATGCCTCCCTCACCTGTTATCACTAAATCGGCATCACGTATCGCTGCATCCAGATTTAAAATATCGACCATCAAGTCGCCGCCTCTTTGGAGTTCGGCGTCTAAGAAACCAAGCAAGCCGCCACCCAATCCACCAGCTGCACCGGCACCGGGTAAAGAATCAATATCTTTCCCAAGCTGATCTTGAACCAGACGAGCAAAATGAGTCAAATTAATATCCAATTGTTCGATTATCTCTGGCGTTGCTCCTTTTTGAGGGCCATAAATGTGTGACGCTCCATTTAACCCCGTTAGCGGATTGTCTACATCACACGCTACTTTGATAGAGACTTCTTTGAGACGAGGATGCATGCCTGATACATCAATGGTGTCCAAGTCAGCTAGACCTCTGCCAGTCGGTTCAATAGGCTCCCCGTCTTTTGTTAAAAGCTGTCCTCCAAGAGCCATAATCATACCGGCTCCCCCATCGTTCGTCGCACTGCCTCCAATACCTAAGAGAATGTCTTCTACCCCTTCTTCTAAGGCATCTTGAATGAGTTCTCCAAAACCATAAGTGGTTGTGTTTAAAGGATTGCGTTGACTCGTCTCTACTTTATCCAAACCAGATGACGCAGCCATTTCTATCACAGCAAGTTTTTTATCACCGGACAAGCCATAAAAGGAAGAGACTTTTTCTCCTAAGGGACCTGTAACGAATAATTCTTTAATGGTTCCCCCAGTCGCATCACTGATAGATTGGACCGTTCCTTCTCCTCCATCAGCCATGGGTATTTTCACGTACTCTTCATTGGGCAGGATTTTTTTAAAGCCTTCTTCAATGGCTGTGGCAGCCTCCAGAGCCGTCATGCTTTCTTTAAATGAATCAGGTGCGATAACAATTTTCATAATCTTATCCTTTCTCTTCTTTCTGTTTTATCCAAATAGTCCGAAAATGATCACGGAAATGATCGTAATAACGAGTCCGACTAATGATTCATAAGGAATGACTTTCAATCTATCTTTAAAACTCATCATGACACTTCCACCGGTTGCATGGTAAAAACTACCGTGTGGCAAGTGGTCTAAAACGGTTGCGCCTGCATGAATCATAGCGGCACCAGCAATAGCCGACACACCAGACTCCATAAGCGTTGTACTAAATACAGAGCTCGCGACAATGGATCCTGACGTGGTTGAAGCCGTAGCGGCAGACATCATAATCCCGGCAAATGGAGCAAGTAAATATTCTGGCAAGCCAATATTGGCAATGAAATTAACTAGGACATCGCCTAATGTGGAATTTGAAATAATTCCAGCAATTAAACCTGTTCCGATTAAAAGAACAGCGACGTTAGACATTTTACTTAATCCAAAGGACGCTTGATCGATAATTCCTTTGAATTTACCCATAATGAGTGAACCGGCGATTCCCCCTAAAGGTAAGGCAACCATAGGGTCAATGACAATATCAAACACAGGTCTGAGTGAAAGTAAAAGAACGGCTACAATCGGTCCGGATAAGGCTGTTATAAAGCTAGGTAATTCCTTATCTGTCAGTTCATCCGTATCCACATCTTCCAGCGCCACTTCTACCCCTTTGTTCGTTAAGCGTTTAGCTAAAAAGTAAGTAACAAATAAAGCGAAAATCCCAGGAATCACTCCTGCTAGCATCACTGAAGTCAAAGGTGTCCCAAACGCATCTGATACAGCAATTGTGTTAGGATTTGGTGACATGATGTTACCGGCTTTTCCTCCACCAATCATAGCAAGTAAAATAGACGTTTTACTTAACTTGGCATTCTTGGCAATAATCAAAGCAATTGGGGCAACGGTAATAACGGCAATATCGATAAATACCCCTACAGCGGTTAGAATCAAAGTGGCTAACGCTAAAGCAAACAAGGCTCGCGTTTCCCCAATTTTTGAAATGATAGTGCGTGCGATGGATTCAGCCGCTCCTGTTTCGATGAGGACACCAGCTAATATACCGGCTGCTAAAATACGCAAAATGGCCGTCATCATCCCTTGAGCTCCTCCGATCATCAAGGTGATTGTATCACTTAAACTCGCTCCACCAATTAATCCTCCAGCTAAAGCACCAACTAACAACCCGTAAACAGATGGTGTTTTTATAAAAATTAAAGCGATTGCAATAATGAGTCCAATTACGGCTCCTAAAGCAGTTACTTGTATATCCAATTTTCTTCCTCCTTATGTATCTGTTGTAAGCTAATCTTACTCTTTAGTGAATCCGTTTACTATATCTTCAAGACTAATTTATTGAGCATTGTTTTTGTCCTGCAGACCAAATATAATAAGAGATGAATCCATATAGGAGGTTTAAAATGGAAATTTCCGCTACTATTGCTCAAGAAATCGTCTCACAGATGAAAATTGTTCTTTCTCAGGAGATTAACTTCATGAACAGTCAAGCCATCATCATTGCCAGCACAGATTCTTCTCGAATCGGGAATTTTCACGGAGGTGCAGAAACGGTCTTAAAAACAAGACAGCCTCTAGTGATTGAATGTAACAATCAGTTCACTGGCAGCAAAAAAGGAATCAATATGCCCATCACATTTGAAAAAGAAGTCATTGGAGTTATAGGAATCACTGGTGAAAAGGAAAAGGTCATGAAAAATGGAGAAATCATTAAGAAGATGACTGAAATTTTGATTAAAGAAGACTTTCTGAAAAATATTACTCTGCAGAAAAGAAATCAATCAAGGTATATCATTGAAAAACTCCTTACCTATCATACGGCCCCTTCATCTTTTGAGGAGCCAGATGTTTTCAGTTATGATTATTCAAGACCACATATTTCAGCAGTTGGGCAATTAGATTGGGAAGGATCTTTTCGCTATGAGGATCTCTATACCCTACTGGATCAAGAGTTCTTTCATACTTCCCAATATAAATACACCATACTTAATAATCAGCTGTTTCTACTCATACAAGATAGTAATGCCCAAGCAGTCTCAAAGACACTGGATTCTTTAGGCAAAAAAATAAGCTCTGCTTTCAAATCGCCTTTTTATTTTGGAGTAAGCTCATTAAGCTTTTCAGAAGATGAGGCCAGCCAAGCCTTTCAGCACGCTCGTGATGCACTCAGCTGGAATATCTCTTATGATAAAAAGGGATTACTTGAATATAATGACATGGATTTAGGACTGCTATACTCCCACCTGTCCAAAAAGAACAAAAGACCTTTTATAGATAAAATCTTATCGGGTATTCCAGAAACGGAGTATGTAGAACTTAAAAAAGTGCTGCTGACTTACGGTGAATTTAATAAGAGTTTGTCTAGAAGCGCCGAACATTTATTTATCCATAAAAACTCTTTTCAATATAAACTGAATAAAATTTACACGTACACTGGATACGATCCGAAAGTACTAAATGACTATGTACGTCTTTATTTAGCTTTTTTATTGAATGATAAATGAAAGATTATATGTTGTTGCCTCAGTAACACAAGTTGTAATTTTATTTTTTTCAATTACACTAGATGTATGAAGATTCAAGGTTTTCAGAATATATTTAGTGAGGAGACTAAATATGAAACGTCGGATAGTAACTTTAATAGGTCTTTTATTCATCGTAATTGGGATAGTCATGCTTTCTCTTCCAAAAATGGCAGAATATAATATCAATAACCATGTCACTAGAGTCGATGACATGTATCATACTCTTGACTCCAATCAACTACGAAGTAATGTGGAATCAGAAGCTGAATTTGACTTTTCAGCCATTGATGACATCAGTCCAACCGATACTTTTTTTGATCCTGCTAATCTCGATAGCAATCTAGTTTTAGGACAAATCGTTATTCCTAGTATTGATGTACAGTTGACAATTTTTAAAGGGATTACAAATCAGATTTTAAATGCTGGGGTTGGGACAATGAAAGAGAATCAGACGATGGGGAAAAGTAACTATTCTCTGGCAGGGCACTATACTCATAGTGGTCAATTATTTGGCAGACTAGAAGAATTGAACATTGGGGATAAAATCTTATTGAATGATAAAGAGATGATATATGAATACGACGTATATGACACGTTAATTGTTCCCCCTACTGCAGTAGAAATGATTGAAGATCAATTGGCTGAAGAACATGGGAATGCTATTGTGTCTTTAATGAATTGTTTTTATGTTGATGATGTAAATACAGGCGATCGTTATTTTGTATTAGGAGAATTAGTTGGAACACATCCATACTCTGAAGCTGGTGTAGCAATGAATCATTTCTAAATTCTATCAAACAAAGTTCAACAAAAAAGCAGATCCGATTGGGTCTGCTTTTAGCTTTCAACTCTTTAATTTTACACGTTCTATATGCGCTCTTTTAGTTTGTTCATCCGCTAGAGTATGTTTGTTTAACTGGTTGAAAAGCGTCAATACTTCTTGCAATGATAGGACTTTTTCAGATTCCATTATATCTTGTTTTATAATAGAATGAAGCCTATTTCTTTTCATCACTTTGATGCGGGGAGAATGGATCGTAATATCTTTTAGGGTACAGCGCTCACTGAAGATGATGTAGGATTGAAATAAATCTCTATCAGTTAATCCTGAGTATTTCTTTATTGCATTGATATGAGCATTATTTTGCCAGACTGGATTGAAAAATTTAAATTTCTGCCCATTTGGCATCGTCTGAGTCCATTGTTTATACTTTTCATTCCCAAATATCCATCCACTATAATTCTTAGATTCAAAGACATATATGCCCGTTTCAGCCAGCATGATTAAATCAACCTCTGACGTGCTGCCATCCTCTTTAGGTATGTATGCATTAGATAACAACTTCTTAGGTATAGGCAATTGTTCCAAGGTGTAATACGTTAAAAATTCCCCGTAATTCCCTTTATCAAATACTGTCTTCAAAAAACTATTTCCACTGGCAACTGTATAGTTTGATTCATTAAACTTCAAATACATGGGAAGCATAATAAATAAGATCATTATAAAGATTAAAAAGATTATCACCATATCTTTCATCTCCTTTATACAAATTAGTGTGACTGTCTTGCATTTCACTACTTATTATCGGTTCTTCTAAAGGAGATATAAGCGAAATGCTAAAATTGTACTAAGAAATTAGCAACAGACTTTACATCGAATTTAAAGGAACCTGGATTGAGCTTTAATCATTTAATCTGTCATTTCAGATTTAGCATCAATTAGTAATCTGTTGAACGAAAAAAAAGCCTAGGTCCGAAGTCCTAAGCTTTCTTTATAATTTTGAAATTTATATCATTCTTAAACTAAATGCAAAGGTATAAGGATGCGTACCAGGTAGTCTAAATTCAGGATGAGTTTCCTGACCCCAGCTGTCATCTCCACCTACACCTGTTTGAGCTAAATTAATACGTAAAATTGTTTTATCTGACTCACTTAATTTATAAGCATAATCTACAGCTTCCAATTCTTCGAAAGTAAATTCCGAAGCATTAAATTCTAAATCGCCATGACCGCTTACTTTCAATCCTATGTTGTTTTCATTTTTGATTTCAAGCCACTTCGTACCTACATGGTTTCCGTGCTCTTGAGGCCTTAAATACGGAATGAATTGCTCAGAAACAGTGCTCTCATGCAAGCCGACTTTTGCTCCCGTTTGTCTATCCATATACGTCTCAAATGGTCCTTTTCCTAACCAACGAAGCTGATCGTAAGATTCATCTAAAGCTAATCTCACACCTACTTCAGGAATATCTGGTAAAGGCTTGTGAGGAATTAAGTTATAAAGTACTGTTACTTCTCCATTTTCTTCGAATGTGAACTGTAACGATACTTTCAATCCATGTAATTCAGGATATATAAAGTGAGTTTTAACTTTCATAGCATGCGATAGCTTGACAACTTCAAAAGCATCTAGCTCTCTATGTTCATTAGCATTTCTCCACACTTTACTCTTATCATTAAACCAGCTTCCAAAGTCGTTGTCCGTATAGGCTCTCCAGAAGTTTGGTTCCATGGCTGCTAGTAACAATTCAGTTCCATCTATTTTTACCGATGTTAACAGACCAGTTGCCTTAGCAAATCCATAAGCATGATTATTTGACTCAACATATAAGAGAGTATCTTCTTCTCTAACTTCCCATTTAGAAAGGGAGTTTTCAGTTTCTGTCAGTTTAACTACTGCTGGAACAGGCGTCTGTTCGAAAGCAATCTCATGTCCAGCTTCTGCCCATAATGTATCTTTTCTTGTTACTAATGACAAGGTCAAATAGAGACTGTCTTCAGCAGACTTCTTTTCATATTTATTGAATGGCAATTGGATTGTTTCCTTCGTTAAAGGATCGATTTCTAAACTTTCTAAACTTCCTTTATCTATCACTTTTCCATTCTTTTCAACAGACCAATTTAAAGTGTAAGCTGATAAATCATCAAATAGATTTTTATTACTTATCTCAACTTTTCCTTTTGTGAAATCTGATACTTTAAATTCGACATTCTGATAAGATTTTTTCACTTCATATAATTTTGGACTGACTGTTCCATCCCCAAAAATAACGCCATCTCCTGAAAAGTTTCCATCATGCGGTGACTCTCCAAAGTCTCCTCCATATGCTAAATAAGATTTACCTTCTTCAGAAGTTCGAGCAATCGCTTGGTCTTTCCAGTCCCATATGAATGCTCCCTGTAATATAGGATACTTATCAAATAACTCAGTATACTGATAAAAGTTACCTAAAGAGTTACCCATAGCATGTGAAAATTCACAAATGATGTAAGGCTTCGATTCTTCAGTTGCTTCTAGAGCATACTTTTCGACATCTTTAGGTGGGATGTACATAGTACTTTCAATGTCAGAAGCAGCTTCAGATTTTCGGTAATGGAAGACCCCTTCATAATGGACTAAACGAGTAGGATCCGTTTCTTTGAAGTAATCATAGAGTTTTAAGAAGTTGTCCCCACCAAATGATTCGTTGCCAAGTGACCATATTATGATACTTGGATGATTTTTATCCCGCTCATACATTGATTTGGCACGGTCTAATACATTAGCTGTCCAAATTGGCTTACTGCCGGGTACATTTCTGTCTTCTAATTCTTTTTGACCATAATACCACGTGCCATGTGATTCTAAGTTCATCTCATCGATGACGTAAAGGCCGTAACGGTCACATAATTCATAAAAGTACGGATGGTTCGGATAATGAGAGGTTCTGACAGAGTTGATGTTAAATTGTTTCATCAAAATAACATCCTTCTCCATATCTTCTTTTGTGACAGCTCTCCCTCTCTCGGCATCCCATTCATGACGGTTGACACCTTTAAAGACAATACGTTCACCATTGATTGTCATTAACCCGTCTTTTAATTCAAAGGTTCTAAAACCAACCTTACTGCGTTGTACTTCTAAAACTTCATCATTATCATCCTTTAAAGTAATAAACAAAGTATAGAGGTTGGGGTGTTCGGCACTCCATTTCTTAGGATTGCTGACTGTTTGAGAAAAGGTTTGAACAGAATCATCATCAGTGACAAGGTGTTGTTCTGTCACTACAACTTCTCCCTCTTCATCATGAAGCTCAATCTCTACTTTTCCTTTAAAGTCCACCTTGAATAAATTTTCTGTTTCAGTTGTTACACGTAATTCTGCATCAGTATACTCATCATCCAATACCGTTTGAACTTTAAAATCTTTAATGTGTACAAGTGGCGTACGGTATAGAATAACATCTCTGAATATCCCGCTTAATCGCCAGAAATCCTGATCTTCTAGCCAACTGGTATCTGCCCAGCGGTAGACTTCAACAGCTAGTTTATTTTCTCCTTCTTTTACATATGGGGACAAATCAAATTCTGAAGCTGTAAAAGTATCTTCACTATAACCGACTAAGTCTCCATTCACCCATACATAGTAAACAGCCTCTACCCCAGCAAAGTGAAGAAACAGAGGACTATCTGCCCATTCATTATCAAGAGTGAAGGTTCTAACATATTGCCCTACAGGGTTATAGTTGGTAGGAGCAAATGGTGGTTCAATATCATCGTGTTCCACCCATGGATACGTTGTGTTGGTATACTGTGGGTAATCATAGCCTTCAAACTGCCAATGACTAGGTACGGGTATGGTATCCCAACTTTCCGTATTATAATCAGCTTTAAAAAAATCCTTATCCCGTTGTTCAGGTTGCTTAACCCACTTGAATTGCCAGTCCCCATTTAATGATCGCACAAAGGGAGAGTCAAGATAAGCAGACTCTTTTGCTTGTTTAATAGATTCAAAGGGAAACGATGTAGTACTCGCTTCGCGTCGATTTAACTCAAATATTTCCGGATTATTATTCCACTCCGGATAGCCATTCTCAGGAGGAGTATAAGAGAATTTCTGTGGTTTTTGCATTGATTACTAACTCCTTTTCAAATAATTCCGATTTAGGACCGTACTGTTTCTAATTGATTCTTAAAATGAATATAGGCTCCCAGCATACCAGCTTGATTTCCTAAAGATGCAAAATGGATTTGTGTTCTTTTTCGAACATAAGCATTTTGGTAAAGTTTAAACCTCTCATTAATCTTTTCTGATAGGTACTCTTTTTGTTCCATAATACCGCCACCTAAAATAACGACTTCAGGATTCAATACGCTCACATTATTAATTATAATTTTAACGATATTCTGAACGAAACTATCTATTTCCTCTATGCATATCTGATTGCCTTTCTGTGCTTCTTGGAAAACCCAGTGGCCGTCAATATCTTCTTTATTAACGCGTTGTTTAACTTTATCGACTAGTGCTCTGGCTGAGGCAACGGTTTCTATATTATCATCTCCTAAGTAAGAGTAACCTACTTCGCCCGCACTGAAAGAACTACCGTGAAATATTTGTCCATTTATATAGACACTTCCTCCCACACCAGTCCCAATTGTTAACATAAGTGCATTGTTAATAGTGTTTAATTCCCCAAAGTGCAATTCTCCTAACAAGGCACAGTTGACATCATTTTCAACAGAACAGGGAACACCGTATACTTTTTCAAGTTCGTCTTTTATAGGTGTTCCAATAAAGTTTGGGATATTTCCATTCGCATGCAGAACCTTTCCCGCTACCGGATCAATGATACCCGCGGTAGAAATAGCAATACCATTTATGGATTCCCTCTTTTTTATTTCATTAATGACTTGGTGAATCCGATTGAGCAGGAAAAAGTCTTCATCAGAAGTACCTGTATCTAATTTCCCCAGGGGTGTAAGTTTTTGGGTCATTTCATTGAAGACACCGTACTTAATCTGGGTCCCTCCAATGTCCAATAAAGCTATCATACAAAGCACCTCCATTAATCCATTTCCTTATTGTACAAACTCTGCTTTTGCATCCGAAATCATCTTATGAACCTTTTTAATTCTCTCTTCATCTTTTTCAGTTACTCGCGGTAAAGGTGAACGAACGGATCCAATTTCAATGCCTTCTAAAGAAAGAACAGACTTGATAATGTCATATAAGTGGGCATCACTTTTAACGATTTCAAAAATAACATCATTGATACGGTACTGGATCTTTTGAGCTAATTCAAAGTCACTGTTTTGAACGGCTTCATCTGCTTTTAAAAACAACTCAGGCATGACTCCGTATGTACCACCGATTCCACTATCTGCACCCATCAAACGACCTGCAACGTACTGTTCATCTGGTCCGTTAAATATAACGGAGTCTTTTGAGGCTGCTTGCTTAAATTCATAAATATCTTGTACTGGCATAGACGAGTTCTTGACACCAATAACTTGGTCTTTCGCCATCATTTTTTTGTATAAATCTGCTGATAAAGCATACCCTGTTGTTTGCGGAATATTATAAATAATAAAATCCAAATCGGTTGCTTCCATCATCTGTGTCCAGTAGTCTTCTATCGCATCTTCTGGAAGAACAAAATAAATGGGAGGAATAGCAGCAAGGGCATCTGCTCCTACAGATTCAGCATGTTTAGCTAGTTCAATACTGTGGCGGGTAGATGGGGCTGCAACGTGTGCAATAATAGTTAATTCATCTCCCACAGCTTCTACAACATTTTCTAAAACAAGTTTTCTTTCTTCAACTGTCTGATAAATACACTCACCAGAACTGCCTCCAACATATAACCCTTTAACTCCTACTTTGGCATAATGTCTCGCTAAAGTTTGAATGCGTTCAGGATCGATTTCTCCTTCTTCGTTATAGCAAGCGTAAAATGCGGGAATAATTCCTCTATATTTGTCTAATCTACTCATTAAAATCTCTTCCTAACTGTTTAATTATTTGGTAGTGCATGGATGAACCGTTTGGCAATATCTAAAGGTCGGGTAATAGCGCCTCCGACTACAGCAGTATGAATCCCTGTTTCAAAAGCTTTCTTTAGTTGTTCTGGATAGTGCAATTTTCCTTCAGCTACTATGAATCGATCCGTTTGCTCCACTAAATCTTTCATTAACTGGAAATTGACATCTGTCTGTTCTTTCGTTTCTTCCGTATAGCCGTTCATCGTTGTTCCTATTAAATCAAAACCAATCTCAGCGGCATTGAGCCCTTCTTCTAACGTTGATATGTCTGCCATAAATAACTGGTCAGGATATTTTTCTTTGACCTCTTTGAAGAAGCCATTGATTGTCTTTCCATCTCCACGTTTGGCAAACGTGGCATCCATCGCAATAATATCACTGCCCGCTTCAACTAGCTCGTCCACTTCTTTCATCGTCACTGTGATATAAGAATCGAATGATGGGTACTCCCTTTTGATTATTCCGATTACCGGTATGTCAAAAGCATCTTTAATCTGTTTAATGTCTGTTACCCCTTGTGCCCGAATCCCAGCAGCACCTGCTTCGATAGCAGCCTGAGCCATTAAAACCATGACTCCACCCTCTTCTTTATAGAGGGGTTCACCAGGAAGAGCTTGACAGGAAACAATTAATTCGTTTTTTAGTGATTGTATAAGTTCATGATTATTTTTCACTCTAACTTTCCTTTCGTTGAATAGTTAATAATCAGATAATAGAAATTCTTAGTAATCTATAACTCAAAGACTACTAAGAATCACTGTTAGTTATGATTTATTTTCAGTAGATAACTCTGAATAAGACGTCTCTTTTTTATTTTTTCTTTGCCCTTCTTTTTCAGCAACATCATCAACAGACTTAAAAGCATGGTTAGCTAGTCTCATAATCCCATAGGCTAATACGCCAACACTTACAAAGGGAACTAATACTGGAACGACACGTGCACTCAAGTAAAAGAGGTAGCACAGTCCAGCCATCCCTACAGCATGTAAGGGAGTTGAGATAACCATTATAAAAGCATGCTTAATAACTTGAACATTTTTAATATCAAAATGAACATAAGTTGGGACTATATAGAGAACAACTAATAAAAAGATTAACCATAATCCTAACGAGCTCAGAGTAAACAGGAAAGATAAGGAACCTTGAACATTCAAGGAATACTGATAGTGGAGTCCTAACAATAGACTCATAGCGAGAATGCTGTAACCCAGCAAATTAGCTTTTACGAGATTTTTTTTATAATGTGCCCAGAATTCTTTATTAAACGAAAACCCATCCCCTGACTGTATCCTTTTTCGTATCAAGGCAAACATGGAAACTGTAGCCGGGAAAAATCCTCCGAATACTAAACCTACTAGTGTGAAAACGATCCAAAGTAACTGAATATGTGCCATATCAGCAAACCACGTCATGAGTTTCATTAACTTACTATCTTTATGAAATAATCCTTGCATAATAATCCCTTTCTTTCTTGTTTTTTAGGCTTTCAAATCATCCAATGTAAAGGAGGCGTAAACAGACTTGATTCTTCCTTCATCATCACATTCTGTTTCATATAAGACGCCTATTTCTCCGTTTTCTAAAACAGTTAGACAAGAGTACACGAATGAACCAGATTCTAATACTTTAGCATGTGGCCACGTTTTCCCGCCATCTTCACTGAGAAGGACCACCCCATTTTCTCTTTCTGTTTCAGAACGTGGTCCGCAGAAAATCAATGTGTCTTGTTCATCCGATTCCTGCGTGTAGTTGATGACACTCACTTGACAGACTGGATTAAGTAATTCTTCAACGAATTCAAAGTTTTCCCAAGTCACTCCACCGTCATGACTCACAGCTCGAGCTATTTGGCCATTACCAAAATGATTCCGCATATAAAGAGCTAATGTGCCATCAGATAATTCAACAACTTGTGATTCTGTTAATTCGTGATTTCTCGCGGACACACCTAGATCTTTCGCAGAGTTAGATTCAAGTGTAATCGTACGATTATCATTTGGCGAGTCTGCCCTCTTCCATGTTGCTCCATTATCGTCACTATAAATTACTGTACAGGACATGAAACGAACAGAATTTGAGAAGTAAACGGGATAAACTAAACGTCCTTTATGTTCTCCCTTTTTTAGTTGAATTCCAATTCCTGGCCCTGTCCCTAAGAAACGCATCCATTCTTCTTTCACCTGAGTGTTTAGTTCCATCGGTTTAGACCACGTTTCTCCGTCGTCTTCACTTTTGATGACCTGAAGAAAGGTTGTGGGTGATTCATAGAGTAAGTCTTGATTAAGTTCATCAAACTTTTCATATATATGCCCGACCGTTTTATTTCCTTTAGTCACATAACCTTTTTCATTAACTGTATACTCTGTTTTTTCACCTTTCGCATTTAAAACACTGCCATCATCTTTTAAAACATAACGCGCTTTTTGCCAGTCAAAGAGTAGTCGGTCTCCATTTTCGTCAAACCCAACTCCTTCTTCACTGTTCCATAGTCCAATGCCTCCTGGCGTATGCGAATACAGTAACCAGATGGTTCCTGTTTCTTCATCTTGTAATAATGAAGAATCAATAGCTGCAGGACTGGATAGGTCATCTCCAGGAAACTCCACAACTGTTTGTAAATCTCCCCAAGTTTGTCCATTGTCAAAACTTCTTCGAATGGTAATATTGATTTTATTCGGATTATCTCTTTGATCTACAATTCTCGCATCGTTTGCGGCGATCACGGTTCCTTCATCTGTCGTCAACAAGGTCGGAATACGGTAAGCCTTTGAGCCATTTAATCCTGGTGTAAATAAATCTTGTTTGTGTGCCTTTAATTCTTTCATCTTTGTTATTTCTCCTCCAACTGTATAAAAAGGAGACAATACACTATTGTCTCCTTTTAAGCTTTATTGCCCTAATATATCTTCAACTAATGGGGCTTTTTCTAATTCATCTAATAATTCTTGTCCCCCATTGTTTAACCATGTGTTAACATAATCGTCCCAATCATTTTCAATATCGATGACACCTGTGATTCCATTCATTCTGAATTCTTCTTCAATGGTTCTCAGTTGTGCTCCATATCTAGCCATGACATCCGCTTCATCTGTTTCGTTAAATAAGTCATAACGGTGAGGTTGAATCGCGTTTTCTTCTACTACTTCATCTACTGCAAAGTAATCTTCCATTAACTGGTTCGTTTCCATTGTATTTAACCATAGAACACGGTTACCTGGGTATGTTCTAAAATTGTAGGCCCAGAATCCAGTGTCGCCTTCTTCTCGCGTATACTCATCACGTACTATGAGTGTCGATTCTCCTTCTTCACCTGCCCAGTCTGAGTGCTCTCCTGGTTCACCATAAACAGTCCATACTCCTTCATCAGAGTGGTTCATGAAGTCAAACATTTGTAGATAACGGGCTAATTGCTCATCTGTCACATCTGCAGAAATGAACATTTGATCATCGTCACTGAGTAAAGTAACAGGTGTATAAGCTGGCTGTCCTTTGTGTCCTTCAGGTCCAATCTCGGATCCTGTTACTAACAATTTAGCGTCTTCATCTTGATGCAAGACATTATGAGGCGCTCTTCCTTGTGTCCACGTTTCTTGTGCTAAATACGCACGTTGAGCAATAAAGTATCCGGCTGCTCCCGTTTGGAATTTCTCCCAAGCTGTTCGCTCGCTTAACGTTGTCCATTCTGGGTCAATTAGACCATCTTCATACCAACTAGCTAATGTCAGTAAATAATCTTTGTATCTCTCAGAAATCATTGGGTGAGTTAGTTCACCGTTTTCTTCAAAGTTATATTCTGGAGTAATTCCGAATGCTCCCATTAAGGTCAAGCTCCAGTTCAAGTTGTCATTAAATGGCATTAGACCATAAGTGTCATTTGATCCATTTCCATCTGGATCACCTTCTGAGAAAGCACGTAAGATTTCTTCTAATTCTTCAATGGTATAAGAATGTTCTGTTCTATAAATCCTCTCATAGCCATCGTCTTCTCCAATAGGTTCAATATCATCAGGTATGTCTAATCCTAAATTTTCCATCCAGTCTAAACGAAGTGTAGGAGCCCATAATATCCCTTGCGTATGGTTTTGAATCCCTACCAAGGCCAAGTATGCATCGTCGTTTTCAGGATGTTTAAACATGTCCCAACCTAATCCATCATCTGTTTCATTGAGCATTTCAGTATATAATGGGGCATATTCTTCAATCATTTCTCTAGGAATAGGACGAATCAATCCGTTATTGTATAACTCGTTTGGAGTCATATCATTCCCTGTGAAGGCGAATGTATCAGGCAAATCACCCGATGCAATCATAATGGACTGTTCATTTGAATCCCATGTATCAACATGTGTGTTTTCAATGTTGACATTAAATTCTTCCTCTAAACGTTCTTGAACATAGTTACCGTCTTCAATATTGCCTTGCGTAAGAGAACCAGACAGATGCAAATCTATTGTTTCAGAAAAATCACCAGCCTCTGGTAATTCCGTCATATCAACTTCCGCTTCTTCTGCTGATCCACCTCCGTCACCACAAGCAGCTAACACTGCTAATGTAGGTAAGACAAGGGAAGCTCTAATTAATCTTTTCTTGTTAAACATTTTATTCTCTCCTAATTAAATTTATTTCTTATCAATGAGTGATTATTATCCTTTAACTGCTCCCAGTTGTAACCCTTTAATGAAATACTTTTGAGCAAAGGGATAAACTAAAATAATGGGTCCAATAGATACCATGACCGTTGCAGCTCGTACGTTAGTTAGAAGCAGTTCAGCTGCTTGTCCACCCACTCCTGATACCTGGTTTTGCATACGAGATGGGTCGACATCAATGAGCATTTGACGCACCATTGTTTGAAGAACATCTAATGAACTGTCCTGAATATAGACTTGAGCATGGAACCACTCGTTCCAGTGGTAAACAGCTGCCCACATAGCAATGGTTACAACAATAGGTTTGGATAAAGGTAAGATAATTTTATAAAGAATCTGAAACGGTGTTGCTCCATCCATCGTTGCGGATTCTTCAATCTCTGGACTTATACTTTTGAAAAAGTTTCTCATAATGATAATGAACATGACATTTAACGCTCTAGGCAAGATAAGTGCCATTCGTGTGTTTAAAAGCCCCAATTCTCTGACAATTAAATAATCAGGAATCATTCCACCCTGCATAAACATAGCCACTAAAAACAAGCCCATGAATACGCCTCGAAATGGCAAGTCATCTCGTGAAAGAGGATACGCTGCCAATATCGTTACACCTGTAATGAGAAGAGTCCCTAAAACAGTTCTAATAATCGTGTTAAGATAGGCTAAACCAACATCTCCGTAACTAAAGATAAATTGATACGCTTCTAATGACCATTGTTCCGGCCAGAGACTGACTCCTAAACTTGTCGTTGTAGATGAATGACTGAAAGACAGTACAATCTGGTTCCAGAAAGGATAAATAATCACTATAGAAAGCAAGGTTAGTAGAATAATAACCACGTAATCGAATAGCGTATAGCCTTCAAAAAACTTTCGTTTCTTCTTAGGTTTATTTAGTGTGTTTTCCATTTATACTTCTCCTTCCTACAAGACATTCATATCTGTCTTTTTCTTAACTAACCAGTTAGAACCAACAATTAATACTAAACCAATAATATTCTTAAATAATCCTACTGCTGTCGCATAATCAAAGTTAAAATCGATTAACCCGACTCGGTAAACATACGTATCGATAATATCTGCTACACCATATACGGATGGATTATATAAGTTTAAGATCTGGTCAAAACCGGCATTTAGAATGGTTCCTAATCTTAATAAGAACATGGTCAAAATAATCGGCATAATAGTTGGGATCGTTACATTCCTCATTTTTTGAATACGTGTTGCACCATCTAAATCTGCTGCTTCATATAATGATGGATTGACTCCAGTCATGGCTGCCAAATAAATAATCGCACCGTAACCAATTTCTTTCCAGATGTCTGAAGCGATTAGAATCGGTACAAACCAGGTTCTGCTAGATAGAAAGTGAATCGGTTCTCCGCCAAACATATTGATGATGGCATTAACGATACCTCTTTGTGGTGAGAACACTTCGATAACCATTGAAGCTACTATGACCCACGACATAAAATAAGGTAAATATGAAATGACTTGAGTAATCTTTTTGAATTTCATATTTTTTACTTCGTTCAGTAAAAGCGCTAATAGGATAGAGGCAGGAAATGAAAACACTAATTTTAACAGACTGATGATTATCGTATTCTTCAGTGCTCGTGTGAATGTAAAATCAGAAAACATTCTTTCGAAGTGAGCGAAATTGTTCCAAGGACTTCCCCAAATTCCTAATCCTGGAGAATAATTCTTAAAGGCAACTAGTAACCCATACATCGGTCCGTAACTAAAAATAGCAAGAAATGTCAACGGGATTGCTAACATAAGTAAGAATGGCCAGTTCCTTTTTAATTTTCTTTTAAAGTTCTCAGATTTCATTCTTCTTTTATCTTTAGGCGAATCACTTACTTCGTCCATCACTGCTCCTGTCTTAACTGCTTCTCTCATTGATTAAACGCATCCTTTCTTAATTGTATTTTGTAATCTCTTCACTACACATTCCCCTTTGTCTTTCTCACAATAGTGTAAAACGATTACACATTGTTGAAGCGTTTTCCGCAACCGCTTAATACCAATTATATCGGAAGCGTTTTTTTATAGTTTCAATTTATTTAAATGCTCTTGTAATAAATTTAGGTCATTTATAAAATATTTTGACATAAGTTATTAAAATTTATTGCATTCTTTCCCATTGACTTGAAAAATAAGTATAAAAAAACTCAGCTCATACTTATGAATTCGACACACACTTCGGATTCATTGGCCTGTATAGCTGAGTTTATATTCGATTTAATAGTGTACGGGACTATCTAGTGGAATCGTAATGGTTACTTTTGTTCCTTCATGTAAAATACTATTAATGGTGAGATCATACTTATCTCCATAATATAGGTTTAAGCGGTCATTGATGTTATAGATTCCTGATTTACTGAACGTGGACTCATCCAACTGTTTCTGTATATCGTCTAATCTCTCTCTTTCAATTCCTGACGCATTATCTGCTACCATAAATTGAATCGTGTCATTGACTTGCTTTATTTTTATATAGAGGTGAATTAACTTATCAGTATGCCTCACACCGTGATGAATGGTATTTTCCACAATAGGTTGGAGTATTAACTTAATCACTTCTAAATCAAGAACAGTATCATCCACATCCCACTCTACATCGAAATTATCAAAACGCTCTTTCATGATTTCAAGATAATTCTGTGTAAACTCTATTTCTTCACGAATAGGGACATGCATAGATTCTCTATTCGTCACAAACTGAAAGAATCGAGTTAAGGAACTAATCATATTAACAGCTCGATCAGTTTTTTCCATTTCGACTAAAAATAACAAGTTTTCAAGAGAATTATATAAGAAATGAGGGTTTACTTGATTTTGCAATGCTAATAACTGTATTTCTTTTTTCTCGTATTCTTCTCTAAGAGCGTAATTATGCATCTCTACTTTTTCTTCCATTATCTTGTTTAACATAATAATACTCTCATTAAAATTCTTTCTTAACTCGTAAATTTCATCCACACCGTTAATCGCTGTTTGGTAATCTGGATCTAATGCTTCATGATCGTATTTTTTCGAAAAGGTAGCGATATCACTAAATGGTTTGATGATTTTTCCAGTTAAAATATAAGATAAAACAAATAAGATAATAATCGCTATAAAATAAATATAAGCGTTTCTTAAAAATATACCTGCAATATCTGACTGAATCGCGTCTGCATTCAAGAGAGAGGTATATACCCACCCATCAATATTTAAATCAGACTGAAATTCATGTATGCCACTTGTATCCCAGCCATTTTCCTTTTGGCTAAGAAAACTCCCTTCATTAATATCCCAATACACGCTATCTTCAATCGATAAAACTTCACTTTCAATCATTTCTACTAAAGGTAAATCGCTAAAGAAATGACTATCAATCGTTACAATTACTTTTCCTTTTCCTTCAAACAAATCATGTGTTCTCAAAAAAGGAAGTCCAACAGATAACATTTCCTGACCCAGTGGATGACGAGTCATACCAAAGAGATAACGGGATTGACTGTCCTCGTTAAGGATAGTCAATTCTCTTATCGTCTCGTGAGCGTAGTCAGAAGAGGAAAACCATAATTCTCCGGTCTGATTATAAACCGATACACTGCCTACAGTTGAAGTCGATATATATTGGGGTGTAGCTGTTCCCCACTCTTGTTGGATATATAGTTCTCTCATCAACTCTGGATTAATCACATGATTAGCCAATACTGTTCGTATTCTATCGATTTCAGAGTTGATTAGGGCTGCTTTACTCTCATGTTCAGAGGCTTTTAAATCCATCATTTCATTTAAAACGGTTTGAGATGTTCTAAAATAATACACACCTGTAATCAACAGTAAAGGTAAAAGAATTGTGAGTAAAAAATAACTGAACAACCGGTCTCTAAAACTTAATCGGCTACGACGTGGTGAGTGTTCATATTTGAACCCCTCATTCTTCTTATCTTGACTTTGAATCCATTGCAGTAAACTATAAATAGGTTGTAAGGCAGTGTTTGCTACATATTTAGACAAAATGTAGGATAGAAAATAAACAAAGACTATAATTAGTAAGAAAACCAGTATAAAAGAAGGAAGATTGCTTATTTCATCGTAAGAAAGAGTGTAGGTGACCTCTATACCAAATGGATGAATATTTCCTTGTAAAAGATTTTTATTTTCTTCGTTTTCTGCCTCTTTAAAAGCTTTCCCTTTGTAAATTAAATCATCACCATAGCTAAGCTGATAGTTGTCTGGAGCAAGTAGATTACCCACAAGCAAACTATTATCTATAATAAAAAGAATCGTTCCCTTGTGCTCATCTTCTAAATTATAAATGTTCGTAGCAAAAAACAATTTTCCTTCTAAATATGAATCTTTTTCTATACTTTCATTTCCTTCGAACACAGCATGTTCAAGAAACAAACCTTGAGTATAAAGCGTTTCTGGGCTTAAATTATTATCTAACTCAATACCGTTCCAAGCATAATTCGCCGCATTTCCTGAAGAGCTATATTGATTATTCGAAGTGATAATCAAAATATCTTCTATAATGTTGTTTTCTGTATTTAATAAAAACAGATAATTTCTTAATTGCTCATAAGAGTAGTATTTTTCGATTGGTGTTGATTGATCTCCATCAAGTACTGTTAAATGAGAAAGGATAACATCATTGTTTTGTGACGACTGCATAAGGGAATGAACATTACTCAGTTCTCTCTGAATAGAGTCGATAGATTGATTTAGAGTCCGTTGTCCTGCTTCAGTGTATTCTGCTTCCTTAAAATCATTCACTTGATTATTTAAAAAAGTAACTAGTAGTATCGTACTGATTAGACTGATTCCTATGGAGAAAACAATCAAGTATGTCTGTAATCTTTTCATCTTTAATTTTTTAAATAGATTTTTCTTTTGCATCATTAACTTCCATTCTTTTTCCTAAAGCTGGATGGACTTTCTCCGACGATTTGCTTAAAGACCTTATTGAAATACGATGGCGTGCTAAACCCTACTTTTGAGGCGATATCTTTTAATTGATAATCTGAATACTTCAATAAGCTTTTCGCTTTCTCGATACGCACTTCATTTACAAAGGAAGTAAAACTCTCCCCGACCTGTTCATTAAATAAGGTGCTGAAATAAGATTCATGAATAAATAATTCATTAGCAATGGTTTTAATCGAAATGTTCTCATGATAATGAGCATAAACATAATTTTTAGCAAATGTGATATACTCATTTTCTTTTACAGAAGACTCTAATTTAGGATTAACTGATGGAGCAGACTTTGAAAATTCAGTATTATCTTTATCAATTGTTTCTTTTTTCTCTTTATTGACAATTTTTTCCATTATATCTCTGAAGTCATTTTTCATAATGGGTTTGAGTAAATACCCTTTGACATTATAGCCTATCGCTTTCTGAGCTAATTCAAAATCACTGTGTGCACTTAATATAACGACCTCAGTTTCAGGAAAGAACCGATTTAATTTTTCGATTAGTTGTAGACCATCCATATTCGGCATCTTAATATCAGTAAAAACCAAGTCTGGTTTATGCTCTTCCGCTAATTCAAGAGCAACCAGTCCGTCTGGAGCTGTTCCTACCACTTCATAACTATAGTCATCCCAAGGGAATAATTGAGCTAAGCGTTCACGTATATTTTTTTCGTCATCTACGATAATACATTTATACATTCTCTTACTCCTTTAATCTTTTAAAGACATTGGTAAACGTGTACAATTTAAGTTTCTAACACACATCTATTCTTATTTGATGTCTTTAGACACCCAAAAAAAAGAATTTGTATGATTCCTTAGCTAGTTTAGCATGAAAAAGCGTTTTTAAAAACAGCTATCGTCAATTGTCTTTGACGATAGCTGTTTATTTTCTTAATGAAAACACTTTTTCATAATCCATAGCGTGGGTTAAATCACTCTAACATTATTCTTTTACCTAGTCTTAATTTATATGGATTCCATCATTTCCATCTTTCTCTTTCTCCTTCATTCTTAAAAATGATAGACTATATTTTCACTTCACACATCTAAATCCAAGGTTACTAGTAGATGAAGCCGCAGAGGACTTATGTCGAGCTGAAACTCGGTACCTATTGCAGTAAGAGGAATGGCATAGAAAAGAGCCCCCTCTTGTGTCAAATTCATCGTCAGAGTCTTTGCTGTAATTAGTCAAATAATAATCAGCCTCTTTGGACTGAAATTCACTTAATGAGATGGAGGCAGGATTTAAACACCATTCCCATACATTTCCAGCCATCTGATATAATCCATAACCGTTTGGTTTAAACGTCTTAACAGGAGCCGTTCCTAAGTATCCATCTTCTTTCGTATTTTCAACAGGGAATTTCCCTTGCCATATATTACATTGGTGTTCCCTTTCTATAACCAGCTCGTTCCCCCACGGATAAAGGTTGTTTTCATAACCACTCCTAGCGGCATACTCCCATTCAGCTTCTGTAGGCAACCTTTTTCCTGCCCACTTGCAGTAAGCCATTGCATCGTTTCTCGATACATGAGTGACAGGATGATTGAGCTTGTCTTCAATAGTGGAATGAAGACCTTCAGGTTTCTTCCAATAAGCCCCTTCAACCGCTCTCCACCATGTGGTTCGGGGCAATACTGGGTGTTTGTCTCTTTCTTCTTCTGGCAATAACAGATGAAAGACATAAGACCACCCGTACTTTTCTGCATCGGTGATATAGCCTGTGTCTTCAACAAAGTCTTTGAACTGCTGAATAGTGACTGTGGTTTGATCCATTTCAAAAGCAGGCATACTCAATTTCACTTGAGGTTTTTCTCTATCCGCTGGATAACCTACTCCTTCCGCATCTCCCATTGTAAAATCACCAGAAGGGATGGAACACATAAAATCTTTTACCTTAGTATAACTCCAATCATTTACCTTGTCTAACTAGCTCTTTAATACTCTACTCCACTATTTTTGTATATTTCTAGAAAACGGCCGTATCAATATAGCCGGTTCTTTCATGCATAGCATTTAAAACCCCATCGTCATTGCTGTTCCAAAACTCTCTTCAATAGATATATCCTTGTAATTAGAAACAGCGGAACTATCGATAGTAGCATCTCCTGATCCCGCCGGATTATTGGTTTGAATTAGCGGTGCGCTCAGATTATAGTAAGTGGAAGACCACCTTATAAGTGCGCCTTCCTTCCCTTTCGTCACACATACTATATCTACTCCATAGAAAAAAGTTTTCTTTTTAACAACAAAATATATACTTTTGACTAGACTAGTCTTTTTTAAGACTATTAAGCTCTGTTGATTGATCAAAATCAGTTTAAATGATATCTCCTTTGCCTAGAAATGATGTAGCAGTCTTGCTTACTATATCTCATTTCCTCCTGGTTTCATATCTTCCCAGAGATCTTTTTCATAAAACTCCCCAGGTTGCCCATGTAGAAATGGATTTATAAGCTTAGGAATAAATGTAATTGTTCCATTGTCATCCAATTTCACACTGTATTCACTATCTAGGTCCAAATTCTTTACTACAGCAGCTGGGATGGTGATGACTACAGAACTCCCTTGTTTACGTAATTTAGCCATGGACAAGTCTTCTCCTTTCTATCGTTTATCCCTTTCCCTGCAAATAACTCAGTAAGCACCCTTCACTATTAACTGTAGGATGCTGTCCCTCAAGAAATGTAAGTAAAAGCATACGAACAGCAACATACTATTTACCCATCCAACCTTTCTTCTTCATCAATGATAGCTGATTCAGCATGAAGATAAAGCTCTCCTTCAGGAAGCCAATCACCATAAAAGATATCCTCTACCTTCGAATACCTTTGTTTATTCAATTTCTCTCGTAACCAATCTTCGTCTTTATCAATAGAAGCCAATGTATCATGATCAATGCGCCCATCATCTATCAGCAGGACAGATGGATCTTGTTTTTCAGATTTTTTTATCACTGTCACACTTCCATTTATTTCTAAAATAGCATAATAGGCTTCTTTCAAGGTATAACAGCCTTGCTGGCGCAATAATGCCCTTAGTTGTTCTAAATCAATGTGGTTCCTATTCATTGCTTCTTTATTTATTTTTCCCTTATGAATTAAAACAGAAGGCTCTCCCTGCAAAGCTTTTGAAGCCACTTCAGTTTTCACCAGTAGTTTTTCCACCCCATAAACTCCTAGACCCCAAATAGATATAGCAAACAACATATGAAAGACAGAAACTTGCTGATCATAAATTGATGTTTCCAGTAATCCACCAAGTACGAGCACATAAAGCAAATCAAAAGGGGTTAATTCTGAAACAGCCTTTTTGCCTATCAATCGAAAGACAATAAATACAGCCAAAGCTCCTAAGGACATTTTGACGAAAATATCTAAATACATTTTTTTCTTCCTTTCAACAGATAATAATATTTTTGTCTATAAGAAATCAAATTTTTCCAGTAACCCTAGTATAGCATGAGCTGTCTGATTATTTTGACGATTAGAACTAATCACTCATCTTAAAAAATGAAGCATAAAAAAAAGCAAACCGAAATAGGTCTGCTTGACTCGTAATTGAACTTAAAGTCTATCTAAACTAAAGTTAATACTATTTAAAGTGTGTATGGATAAACGACTTCTGAATCGTTCACTCCACATAGAAAAATGCTCATACTGTTCATCGGATGGATTAGACATCACCTGTTTAAATTCTGCATAGCCGTCTACTCCTCCGACATCCTCAGGTACCGGGTCCCCTTGCATGTCTATTAAACGCGCTTTTCGAAGACTCGGCTTTTCAATGATTTGGGTCACTTCAATTCTATGTCTCCAATCATCTCCGAAATCATATTCATACAGAAAGACATCTCCAGAACGGATGTATTCCAGCAGCTGCACTTCTTCATCGTATTTCATTATTTGTTGTCTTTGTTTATATCCAAATGATTCATCGTCGTCTACTAGACAGACAGACATACCATTTGGTTTTTCAAAAGTGAATTGATGCAAATGATAATCGTCCCACATGAAGGCTTCCTGCAATATGTGATGCAACTGATTAAAAGTATAAGTCATCGGAACCTGTAAAACCCTCACGACATCTTCTTCTGTTTCCAATTCAAGGCTTACCTTTATTTCTGCAACAGGTGGCGTGAATACGAGGTTCTCTCCTAATCCTTTATCGCTTAAGAATGATTCCCATTTATTTAACGGTGTATCTTCGGTTCCATCTGGATAAGTGACTATACGGTTATTCACTTTTTCCATCACTTTCAATTGGGCAATGACCTCGTCGTCATACCCTCTCACTTCCATCTTTAAAGGTCTCATTGCTTCTTCAAGATAGTCTGCAGTATCGACATTTTTTCCTTTTGTAAACGTCAGATCTCGGCTCTCTATTTTCTCCTCTATCTCCATCTGCTTGACCCAGTTTAGTCCTAGATAATCGAAGTAAGCTTGTCTGACATAGCGAATGATATTCTCAATTTTACTCAATTCTTCTTTTTTAAGCGGCCAGGCTACAAGTGTTAATTGTGATTCTGAATGGATAAGCACAAGCGCCTTTCTCCTATTTAAAATAGCAATATGAGCTAACCATGAGTTTTCAGTACTTTTATATGAATCCAGCGGGAGTGGCGACCCTTTTGCCTTTTCAATTTCTGTTAAAAATTTTTCTGTTGTGTTAATGAGCATGAATTTTTCTCCTATTAATTGTTTTGTTTATCATAACACATTAACTCAAAACAACAGTATAAAAAATAAAGTTAAACTCCTTACCTTTCCTTACTTTTATGCTATAATAAGAATATCTATTAATTAGGAGTGAATGTAATGATTAGCAACAAAGAAAAAAATACTGTCACTGCAAAAATTACATCAAAAAACCAAGTAACTATTCCAAAGTCTATTCGAACTGCTTTAGATATTAAGTCCCATGATCAAATTATTTTTTATACTAACGACTTAGGTCAAGTGGTTATCAAAGGTGTTGATAAAAAACAAGCCTTTTGGGAAATAGTGGAAGAACAGCAGGCAAAGTACGGTCCTATTGATGACGAAGAAATGAAATGGGGAACAGATATAGAAGCTGAGGATTTTGATTAATGGCTAAACTCAGACAAGGAGATATTATACTCGTTAATTTAGATCCATCAAAAGGAACAGAAACAAAAAAGACTAGGCCATGTTTAGTTGTCAGTAATAATCATTATAATCAGCTTTTAAACACCGTCTTAATAGCTCCTATAAGCAATTCTCAAAAATATAAAGAAAAGCGGTTTGTAGTTTCACCATTCTTTGTTTCAATTCCAGATAATGATAACGTTAAGGGAACTATCTTACTTCAACATATAAGAAGTATTGATCCTATTTCACGTGTTATAGGAAATCCAATCGCGCATCTAAACCCTGATGTAATAGAGAAAATTAGTGAAGTCATTCATAATTTTTTCTAAAAAACGATTTGATAAACTACAACAGCAGACCTATGATAATACTTAGGTCTGCTGTTGTTTCATTTGAAACAAGTTGGTTGATTTATTCTAGTTCATTATGAGAGATTTTTCAACAAATTCACATTGTCTCTCAGTATAATCAAGTGATTTTAATTGAGAGATTAATACCTGTCCTTTTATTTTTGAAGTGCTCGTTAAACTAAAACGAGTAGGAAGATTCTTTTTAGTAGATGTTATGGGACAGATAACCCCGAAGTTTGTACTTTGATTGAACGCATATGAAGATACCACTAAACCAGGCCTTCTTTTTTGAATCTCTAGACCAGCAGAAGGGTCAAAATTAATCTATATGATATCCCCTTTGTCTGGAATGTACTTAGGTATTGTCATTTACCAAACCTCTTCTCCTACAGGTTTCATATTCTCCCAGACATCTTTCTCATAATATTCACCAGGTTTCGCATGTTTAAATGGGTTTTCTAGTTTAGGAATTAGTGAGATGTTTCCATGTTCATCTGTACTGACATTATATTCAACGTCCAAATTTAAATTTTTTGCTTCATTAGCTGGTATTGTAACGACAACAGATTTTCCGTGTTTACGTAATTTAGTAATTGACATATTTCACACCTCTATATTCATTATACTCCTCAACATTAAATAACGTAATGCAAAGAACACAACATTTATTCCAATAAATTACATCTTTATATCAAACTAAATCTTTCTTTTCTAGACATACATCGGAATCCTTTATAAAACTTTACTCTTAATAGTAAAATCATCTGGCACACAAATATGAAGGAGTAATTCTTTTTCTCCTGTCTGCTAGAGTAACTGCCTTCCTACTAACTCTCCCCAATCAAACTTATCATTAGCATTTAAAAACTCTCCTTCGTAATCAGCAAAAAATTCCTCAATCATTTCTGTACATTTTTCAATCTTAATATAATTTGTCTATGAACCTTAATTTTTCTAATCCAACTTTTCATACTCGTTATCAAGCACTGCCGCTTCCATCTCTTTGGCGAGTACTGGACTTTCAATCCGAATAAAACTTCCCTCCTTTTTACTGTATCCCAACAAATCTATACTGCCATACCAAATAATTGAATGATCTATAATGACGCACCTATGGTAACTATTCTCTTTTAATAACAATGAGTATCCTGCTTTTTGAAGTTTGTTAATAGCTATTTTTCTAGATTCACGATGGTTCTTATTCTTAATATCACTGCTTTCTTTTGTAGATATTAAAATGTTTGCTTCTTTACTAGAAAATTTATTTTGAAATTGCTTGATTTGTTTTTTGGATAAAGACGGGCTACTTATCATAATTTCTTTTTTAGCATTTTTCATATCTTTTTTAAGCGTATCAAAGTAAGTATCCGTTTCAAATATAGATTGCCGTTTATCATCTTGACCATCAACATTTATAGTGTAACCCATACTTGCATAACCCGTTAATCTCTTTTGGTACATTCGCTCAAGAACCGGAACATGTATATCTGCATAATCAAAAATGCGCACTTCTTCTTTGCTTTCATGTAATCGGTGTAATCGTCCAGCGTATTGCTGTACACGTCCTTTCCATGAAATTGGCATAGCTATAAATAGAGTATCCAACCTTGCTTCATCAAAGCCTTCACCTATATACTTTCCAGTCGATAAAATAGTGAATGGCTTCCCATCTGACAAATTCTCGATTTTCTCCATTGTTTCTCTGTTATGCTTAGCTCCTTTACTCCCAGTTAAAACAAAGAGATACTTTAATTTATCCGCTAATAAGTCCTTTAACTTTTCAATATGTTCAATCCGTTCTGTCAGTACTAAGTTATAGCGATTTTCTTTATTTTGATCGATGATATCACGGGCAATCATTTCGTTTCTAACATCATTTTCTACTAATTGTGAATACACAGATTGTACAGGCTGTTCGTTAGAAATAGTGGGATCGAGAGGTGTAAAACGAGTGACCAAAGTATGGTCGAATGGTCGTTCTCTGGCTTGTTCTTTTGCGTTGTCTTGAAAACGTATATCGCCACATTGCATATGGATAATTGGCTGATGTCCATCTTTTCTTTTCGGAGTTGCTGTCAATCCATAGACATATTTAGCGTTCACTTGTTTTAATACGCTCTCAAAACTGAAAGCTGAAATATGATGACATTCATCTACAATAACCATTCCGTAGTTTTCCACACATTCATGTACTTCTCCTTTTCGGTATAAGGATTGAAGTAATGCAACATCAATCTTACTTGATAGTTTCTTTTTGCCACCCCCAAGTTGGCCAACAAATGAGTCTTCTGTTTCATCACCTTGCCATTCTAAAAATTCACAAATCCGTTTTTTCCATTGATTAGCAAGTGAGACTTTATTAACTAAAATAAGTGTATTTACTTTACGTTCAGTTATCATGTTCAAAGCAGCGACTGTCTTTCCAAAAGCTGTTGATCCACTTAAGATACCAGTATCGTGTTCTAGCATCTTAGACACCGCTTCTTTTTGTTGCGGCCATAATTCTCCTTTAAAAGAAACAGGAAGAGTTTTTCCGATATTTCTATCGTCGTTCACTCTGTATGTAACGTTGTTGGTATCTAATAAATAGATTATTTCGTCCTTTAATCCTCTAGGCAAAATAATGTGTTCAGCGGTTTCTTCATGACAAGCAATGATTCGCTGCACACGGTAAGTTGACCTCCGCATGGCCTGCAATTGATAGAACTCAGGGTTATAAAAAGCAGCCATCCATTTCAAATGACTCAACCCTTTGGAAGAAATGCCTTTTTTGCTTATATAGATCATGTTCGATAAGATGACTGTCACAGTAGCAGAGAAATCTTTATCTGAAATTTTTGTGTTCTTTGCTTTCTTAGTACCCATGTTTTCTTGTTCGCCATTTTCTCTTACTAAAATCTCAATATACTTACTTAACTCTTCATTTGGTATCTTTTGAATACTAGCTAAATAAGCCCATTGATCCGGGTAAGCTTCAAACCCTTCGTCAATAAAGACGCTATTTCCATTTTTTCGGGCTTCTTTTTGCAGTGGTAAGGCAATCAAATTACCAAATCCTCCTTTTGGTACCGTATCTTGGTTAGGAAATAGGCGATCAAAAGATGCAAAATCAAGTTCATGTCGTTTACTCATTGCAGCTTTTATTAGTTCAGTTCCAAACTTTCTAGCGATAGAAGCTTTTTGATCTGAAGAAAAGAAAAACCAGACATGTGCTCCGTCGCCAGATTGTGATCGCTCTACACAAATAGGGATAGTATGCTCGGCACAAACTTCTCTTAAAGCAGTCACATCTTTCTCCCATTCTTTATTGTCTAAATCAATGGCTAAAAAGTAACACGTATCGTCTAAAGTTATAGGGAATAAACCTGCAACGAAGTTCTTTTCTCCTTTTAAATGACGTTCTGCCACATTAAAATTAAAAGGTTCATATTCTCTATCCTTACTTCTTTCCCAATAAGGAAGTTTTGCAGGTGCATAACCTACTCTTCCAGTTTGAGAATGAATAAACTTTTGAGCATAAACATCTTCCCTTCCTTTGAAAAGAGAGCGATACAATTTGATTTTTTCAGCAGGAGAGGCAAATTTGTTAAATGATGTGTCACTTTCTTTATTTTTTATAAAGCCGTTTGAAGCTGGATTCACTTGGTTATCTATAGTGGTTTCATTTAAAACTGTCCCTTTATATTCTTGAATTTCAGCTTCAAGTATGCTTACTCTTTCTTTTAACAGTTTGACTTCTTTTTTTAACTTCTTATTTTCCTGTTCTATTGATTTAGACATAATAATTAACATCCTTAACTTAGATTTGAAGTGACATTTTATTAGACTGTACTTGCTCTTACCAGTTCATCATAACAAGTCTACACTACATTTGGAAAGAAAATGCAAATGGGTGAACTGTTGTATACTGCAGAATAATACAGTGTAAAACAGCAGACTTAAAGTATCACACTCTGAGTCTGCTGTTTTTATTCTATTATATATGTTATCTCTACACTTGTTGGATATATCTTGTAATTTGCCATCATCTTCAAGCAAAGTTGAACCATTACATCCATATACCTTTCAAACGTTATTGTCATTCCAATATCCTTTTGCTAGCTATTTTATATACTTCTGAATCGCTTCTTTTTCCAATGGCAACTATCTCAATAATTTCGATATGACCTGATGCTTCTCTGAACACCACTCTTAAACCTGCTTTTTTATGTTTTAGTTTTCTACAGCCGGACAAATCTCCTCTGAGTAATTCTCCTGCATGCATACCCATTTTTTCTATCTTTCTTAGAGACTTATCTACTAGTTTTCTTTGAGAGCCATCTAAGTTATCTAAATCATGACGTGCTCCACGGAGTAGTTTTAAAGTATACATACATTACTCCCAGCCATCATCTTCAGAATATTCTACATCTGACAGATCTATACCTGATTCCTCTAAAGAGTAAGTTACAGGATTTTCTTGAGAATCATGTTCTTGAATTCTTTTGTAGACTTCAGCATCATGTAATTTTTCCGCAAGTTCTTCAATTGTTTGAGCCATTTTTTCGTATAACTCTTTATCGAGCACAACCCCTGCAACATTGTTTCTGTTCAATATATAGACTGCCTGATTTAGCTCAGCTGATAATTTGAAAACATCCATCGGACTATTCTTTACATCCGTGATTGACCCTTTTGCAATGTCTCCCATCATCTCCAATGTCATACTTCATCACCTCTTTAATTTGTTTAATTTATTATACTATAGTTACCAACTTTTTAAAAGCTTTATAAACAACCTTTAAAAAGACTTGTTCACTTTTAATAATATATTAATTTATAATAGTTCTTTTACTTCTTTTCTAAAACGATTAAATCGGCTGTACTTCTTGAGATAATCATTTGCGATTTTTTCTTTGGCACCAAGGTTACCCATAGATTCGATGACTTCTCCGTAAGCGATTATGAGTTCCGCTGCTTTATGGTAGCTGTTTCGTAATTTTTCGCTCAGCAGTGCTTCTGTGCGTTTATCTATCGTTTGTTTGATCCACTTAAGTATCTCTTCTTTTTCAACTTCGGAAAGTGACGTCGTATGTTTTAACTGTCTGAAAGCACGACTAAAATAGACTTGATCTCTTGGATGAGTCACTAAACGGCTTCTTATCTCGTCCTCAATTATTCCTTTAACAGGCGTCTCTTCATCCGTTTCTCTACGTAAAAGCAATAACAATGGAACAGCCAGACCCAAACTGTCATAGCTCCAACCAAGAGTTATTTTATTTTCTTTACACTTTAAGTAGTACTCATAAGAATTACCAGTAAAAAATGGAATACTGCTATATTCATTGTCGGTTAACTTATTTTCAGTTAAATGCTTATCCGGTTTTCTTGGATTATCAACTTTCGGTACATCGTTAGACCAAACATGTATGACCGCTTCTACTTCTTCACCAGGGTTAAGATGCGGTCTCAAACGCAAGTAGTTTATCGGACTCGAACGGTGCACAAAAGCTAATTTTCTAAACAGCTTCATGTCGGAAAAATGGTTTAAATGACTCGCAATCACATAGCCAATCTCCATTACGTCTGACTTGATAAACGACCCATCTGGCATTTTCTCTTTGGCAAAATGGATAAATGATAAGATGTCTTCGCATTCTTTTTGGGACAGTTTTTTTATTTTTGCTTCTACCTCATTTGGTTTAAACCAGGCAACTAATCTCCAATCATTTAATCGCTCTTCTGTGTATTCAAGATCCAGTTTGTTAGCCAGCACATTGAGATAGAGTTGGGGATGCTGCTGGCCGAAACGTTCAATATTCTCTTCTAAATAGTTTAAATCTTTGTAAGAAGCACATACTTGCACCAAAGAGTCATACGCATGTCTACCCGGTTGTGTGATTAAGAATTCAATCCACTCATCGACAAAAGATTCAGTATCAACTTCTACTTTTCCAGCCGTCTTCATCTTATCTATGTCAATAATGTTGTGCGCTTTCATTACTTTATATAGCTTTTTCAACCGTTCTTCTCCGGTATACCCCATCGCTATAGCATATAGCCATAAACGAATAAAAACATCTCGGTCAGTATACGTCTGCTCGAATAATTCTGTATTTTCAAAAGTAGTGTCATAATGGACATCGTCATACTCGTCCTCAAGAACAGCATATGCTAAAACATCAATGGCGATTAACTCGCTTAACAACTGGTCCGTTTCCTGATACATCCCTCTCTCTACTAAATCTTCTACCAACTGACAGCTATCTTTGAATCGTTCAAAGACATCTAGTGGATCTTTCACATCGATAAATTCATCTTCTGGCTCATGATGCCAGTCATCATAGTATTCATTCAATACGAGGTATATAAAGACTTCCGCAGAACGAACACTGTCAATCCACTCCTCAACATTTTGCAGGCGTGCTAACAATGTCTGCTTATCTTCAACTTCCGAGGAATTAAATTTCTCTAAAAAATGAGTTCTGCTATTTTCCGGTAACTTCCGAGCATAGTTTCTTATCCATGAACGAAGGGTTTGTTCGTCCATCTTGTTAATTTGTTTATCAATTTTCTGCATGAAACGGTTGTAATCCATAAGAGTCTCCTTCTAAATTTGCTTATGTATAGTCAAATTTGCATTTAAAATAAGAGACGTGCTCTAAAAGATACGATTTTGAACACGTCTCTATTTTATTTAATTCTCAGGTATTTTAATTTGATAGGGAAACTTTTTTGTAATGAGACCCAGCAGCCCAAAAGTGCACACCTTTTTTTACCTTGTTCTACCAAATAAAAAATATCTCTTTTTTACTTCTTTTAGCGAAAAGCTGAATTATACAAAACTTTCAATTGTCCAATCTAATTTTTCTATCAACTGCTCCTGATTAGAAGTTACATCATAACGTTTAATTAATGTGTCTAGCGTTTCAATCCATTCTTTGCTTCGGTAATGTATCTTGTGTTGATTATCGTATTCATCAAAAGAATGAATAGCTTCCTTTTCACATTTGCTTTCAAAAAGGGTAAATGCTTCTATAAGATAGGATAGTTTTATCCGTTCTTCTTTTTCTCTATCTCTTTTCTCCCAAATAGGACTCGGTCTGTAGTGCAATGCAAGATAGACCAAACGATCAATAGCAATAGCTTCCTCATCAAAACTGTCCGTTATTCTAACCTCATAATCATTACGTTCACCCTCTGTAGTCGGGTAATCTCTTAACCATTTTTTTTGCACTTCAATATATTCTTGGTGTTTTATTTCAGAGGATGTTTCTTTGTTCAAGCAACATTTTTTATATTTTTTCCCACTGCCGCATGGACAAGGATCATTTCTTCCAACTTTGGATGTTTTAGTTACAGTTTGATCATTTTTATTTAGTTTCTTTAGTAATTTTTCGAAGTCTTTTTCATCTTTTTGTGGATTTGTATTTGCTTGTTCAAACATCCCCCATTTGCGCATTTCCTTAATACTATCATCTAAATAAAAAACAGACTCTCTATTGTACGAATAAGAATACATAAAATCTATAAAACTATCATAGTAGCCGACTATTCCTTCGTCAATCCGCCCTTCATCGTATAAGTGTTGTATATCATCAATCAATTCAAATATATGTCTATCAATAACGAGCCCTTGCATCATATTTGCTAAATCAGTTTCTCTATCATAAGGGTTAGACATCAATTTTCTTAAATAAGTGATGACCTCTTCTTTACTCACTTCACCATCGGAATATAATTTCCCATAAACATCTAATGCCGCTCCACGAACATAAACATCTGCCACTGGATCCTCTATTACACTTTTTAATGTATTGAAATCACCATCAAACGTGCTATACAGAATAGAACTCAAGTCTTCAGTTATTATATCTCCAAGCATAAAATCTGCTTGTTCTGAAGAAACAGACACTAACTCACAAATTTTTGAGAAAGCTTCCTTTTCTCTAAATTGAGCCAGTAAAAATAGAGCATAGATATGTAGCATGTAATCTTCAGTAATCATTCTCGGATTTTCGATCAAATGATCTAATTCTTTTAACAAAATCTGAGTTGTTTCTTCTTTATTAGCTATTGCCTTTTCTAGTGCACTTTGAGGAAATTGTTCATTGAAATACCTTAACTCTTTAATTACTTTTTCCATATTTCTAATACCTTCCTTTGTTAATAATTTAATTATTCATAAACATTTAATACTGTTAGATTAACAGAAAAAATTGAGCTATAGTCTATAGTATAATACAAAATTTGAAAGATAAATTTGAAAGAACAACTTTATGTAAAAGTAACCCTCCGCTTCGGCATCCATTCTGTTTAGCTACCTAAAGAAGCAGACCTCACTCGCCTATATACTTTACACCTGCTTGCCTTTATATGGGCTATTATTAATTTTTACCTCTTGAGTCTTTCTTTAGATTTTTTGGATAGGTTTGTTCTTAGACTAAAAAGACCGATCATAGGTAGTGGTATGAAAGGTTTTGACATTTTATGGAAATCATTTTTTCCTATTTGTTTTAGTATCGTCATAGTGAAACTCTTTTTTCATTGTTCTTTATTGAAACACAAAAAGGTGCCAGTAAGTTCGATAGACCCCACCAACACCATACGCTTAAGTTATAGAACATTTATAAAAAAAGAATTAGTACCCGATTAATTGGATGTTCGCTTTTAATGTTATTTTGAACGATTATCATTTATTATAATTCTATCTTCGTCTTGTAAATACTCCATTACATTAATTAAAGGTAATCTAAATGCGGAAAAAACATTACTTATTGAAGACATGTCACTAATCAAGCTCCTTAAATAGGGGAATAATGCTGCTGTTCCACTTGTCTTCAAAAAGCTTTCTCTCGAGTAATCATCACCATCAAACTCAAAAATACCCGTTATTTCTACATTTATTATAAATGGGCAATTCTCATTTTCTAAATCCCCAACATTTGCTCTTAAAGTAATAAAATCTGTATTATCTTCATAGCTAATTATAGCATTTATCTCAAAGTCAACTTCCAACAATTCATTCTCAGTTGGTTTAAAGTTTGAATTTAGATTATATTCAGCTTTATTGACTATATATTCAGTTAGTTGAAATGAAGCTTTGTATTGTTCCATATTTAAGCCACCCATTTATGAACTTTTGGTAGTGTATTATATTTATATTCTTCGTTGCTTTTAGAATATTCATTAGCTTTATGCATATTATAATTTCTTTTATAACTATCCATTAAAATTTTATTGTTTTTATTAATGAGAGATGTGTTAATTGATTCTTCAGAAGGTAATAAGTCTCCTAACAATTCTTCAAATGTATAAAACGACCCAGAATTCTCATCATAAACTCCTGGTTTATCTACATTAAATTCAATATCAATATCAAATTTTTTGGCAGATTCTAACATTCTTTTTCTATCCATTTAAATAACCTCCTGTGTTATATCTCTAACTTTTTTAAAGTTAATAGAATCTGTATCAACGATGCAGAATTGTATTTCATTATTACTTAAATCTAAGTTTTCTAAAAAACTCATTTTATTAACATGGTCTTTATGAAAAGTATATTTTACTGCAGACATTTTGTGATAATCAACCAATACATTTATTAACTTTGCTCTAGCTTCAATTTTTCGTTGTTCTTCGTCTTTACTTGTTAGATTCATTCTAACGGTCTTCTGATTATTTTTCCAGAAATTCGTCATTTTTTCTCTATCTTTTTCACTGTCCAAATCTAATAATTTTTCTCTCTTAATTTTATAGCCTTCTATAAAGAGTATTCCTCTATCTTCCTGAGTTTTATTAAATCTTCTAGTTGCCATTTCACTCCACCATATGGCTTTGTTTATATCGTCTACAAAAAAATAGACACCGTTTCCTAACCAATGGTCGTTTCTTGATTTAAAAATAAATTGCTTTGTTTTTAATATTTCATTTATATGACCTTGAATAGTTCCATGATAAAGATTGAAAAAAGAATGTGGATTATGCTCCATAACATCTGCCCTTTAACTACTATACTTTATAATCTATTTAAAATTATATTACATTGGAATTAATTACGTAATGAATAAACAACGACACTATTATACTTCATTTTGAATCTTTAATCAACTGTATGGGTTTTCATAAACAACTAGAAACTCATACTTACCAATTACCAAACTTTATAGCATGTGATTATATCGACTACCAAATTCATTGTGAGACATAGCAATTCTATACTAAGTCGAGATAATATAATAATTTAAGTTTGCTGATGGACTAAGATATTTTTAAAAAAACCTTACTTCCTGGTTTATTGGTCTGTCAACACTTTTTGAACATATTTTATATAGTGTTTAATTGTTCAAGTTCATCCTAATGCGAAAAATGGTAGTGTCGTTAATTGGTAGAATCAGGCATGACCTGTTTGAATTCTGCATACCCGTCTGTTCCTCCTGCATCTTCAGAGACTGGATCACCTGTCATTTCTACTAAACGAGCTGTGCGAAAAGTTGCATTTTTCTATAACTTCAGTCACTTCAATCTCATGTTTCCAATCATCACCAAAATCATATCCGTAAGTAAAGACATCTCCTTGACGAAGGTATTCAATCAACTACACTTCTTCATCATTTGATATTTTTCTTTATAACCAAAAGATTCGTCATCATCTACTAAACAAATAGACCTCTCATTTTGTCTATTAAAAACAAATTGATGTAAATGATAGTCATCCCACATAAATGCTTCTTGCAGTATATGGTGCAACTGATTAAAAGTATAAGTCATAGGGACATGCAGTTTTCTAATGACATCTGGCTCCGTATCTAATTTAAGACTCACCTTTAATTCCGCAACTGGCGGTGTAAAGACAAGGTTTTCACCTAGACCCTTATCACTTAAAAGGTTTTGCCTTTTTTTAAAGGAGAATTTGTTGGCCCATCTGAAAAAGTGAGAGTTCGATTATTCACTTTTTCCATTAATTTCACCTGTAAAATTGTTTCGTTATTATAGGATCTAACTGCTGATTTTAAAAAGTCTATTGTATCTTCTGTCCTATATAAATTCATTGTTCTTATTAATTCTAAAGTCCTATCATTTACTACAACTTCTACGATATCATTGAATGAATTATCATTTCCAATATTTATCCTACCGTTTAATTCTTATTAAACGAGAAGGAATGAGAATATTATATGTTGATTTTTGTACAACTTTCTTTTCTAAATATAATGTAATAGTTGTGGATACAACCGTAACCGTCTAAAAAAATATGTTTTAAAGGGGCTCGATATTTTTTAAACATTATTCAATTTATAGGAAAGGCAATAAGATACGACTCCCCTTCCTTAATTCAGTCATAACCGTTCCGTTTCAAGTGAAAAACAGTTAATTTATGACTAAATATAGACTTTTACATTAAAATTTGATTAAATAGTTATAAAAGTATAGACTTAGCAATAGAAAACGGTTACACTGTTGTTAACAACATAAAAAAGTGAGGAATCTGCGTATGGATCATCCGTTTTATAAGCAACAAGCTCATGAGTATTACTTGAAGTGCCACAACTTATTTGAAAAGGAACTAGCTGCTTCCCTTCCTACCCCTTACCCATCTGTCGTTTCTGAAACCAGCAGAAATGATTATGTTTATTTCGAACCCTTACATATTGACCAGAAAAAACTAACAGGACCCGATCTTGAGAGTTTATTGAATGTCAGTTTCGAGTCACCTTCTCTCTTTCCCGACAAAAACACATACTACATTTATGATATGAGTCAGTTAAAAGAAATTCCTTATAATACACTTATGTTCCAATTGAACGAAGCACCTAAAAAGTCTATGGAAACGACCACGATCATTATGAACCGTTACTTTGAATCCAGGCGTGTGCCTTATACCCTAATGAATCTAATGGGCGAGCCACTGGGCTACAAACAAATGCTTCCTTATGTATTCGGTGACACCTGTTTCGTCCCTGAAAGTGGAGCAACTAAGAAGCCCGCCAGTTGGTATGCTTTACACTCTGTATCGGAGTATGTCTGTCATGCTAAAGAAAAAGAAGTCAGTTTGTATTCCGGTCACTATCCACTTCTGACTTTGAAAACAGATAAAAGCAGCTTCGAGGAACAACTCAATCGGTCGGCTCACTTATATTATATTCAGTCCAGACTAAGAATAGAGTACTTACAGCAGCACGGATCGATAAAAATGGAACCTAAGGCAGAAAACTTACTTGACCGATTTATCAATACCCGTTCCTATCATATGCCTAATTATACAGCTTTCGATTTGATTTTTTATTTCATTGTTTATTGTACACATAAGAATTTGACCCTAATTTTAGGGCCGGATAATCCATATTTAGATGAAGTGAAAGAACGCTTTAAGTTTCCTCCCTTTCCATTGAATTAAATACAAAACGCAATGACTGCAATCCCACCAGATTGCCTCATTGCGTTTGTTTTATTTATCTAAACTATTCTACACCACCTGGACATAGGTAGGACTAGCGGTCACGTAAAAAATATCTCCTTTCGTATTTCTTACTTTATACTGTTCACCTGACCCAACTTTCACCTTATCTAAAATCTCATTAAACCCAATCCCTTTAGTTAAATAACCAAAGACATCCGCATCTTTCCAACTAGGCTGAGTATAAAAGCGTAGCTCACCCGCATGGATACTTTCCACTCGCTTGCCTTTATAAGAGTCCTTTTGAGGTTTCGGACTAACTGGTTTTTTTGGTCTCACTTTTTTAGGTTTGTGATAATCAATCCCTATTTTTTCACAGATCACTTTTATCACAGCTTCCGCAGCGGTAACGAGGTTCTCTTTTTTAGCATAGTAAGCGTGGTCCTGCTGGTTATCGATAAAGCCGTACTCAATAATAACCGTCTGGGTGCTTCCAGTCATTCGGTTCATGAAATAATAGTCGACGCCCGGTTTCATGACTCGCGTAAAGACACGGCGCAAAGGTAAAGAAGTGGCTTCAACCAGCCCATTGGCTAAATCCGTCGCAAAAGTCGGTTTGGAGTGGATGGAATGAATCACTTCAATCCCTCTGGCTTCTCCATTAAAGGCATTAAAATGATTAGAGACACACAAGTCATACTGGTCTTTAATGCGAGCAATGCGTTGTGCCGGTTCTAGTGTGATATCGGACTGACGAGTCATCTCAACAAAAGCCCCTAGTTCTTTTAATCGTTTATACTGATACAGACTAATCTCTAAATTCCAGTCTTTTTCTTTCGCTGAAAAGCCTAATGCTCCTGAATCGACTCCCCCATGTCCTGGGTCTATAATGACTTTTTTACTCATGTTTTTCCTCCTCATTTTGTCAGTACGCTTCTGTAATGCTCTAATTTTTGAGCGGTCTTATTTTTCCAACTATAAACGGTCTTTCGGCTCACTCCGTATTTTTTCGCTATCTCCGTGACAGATAATTGGTTTAGCACCGTATCTTTTAAATACTTTTGTTCATTTGGAGCAAGGCAGCTGAGCATGGATGGCAAGAGTTCCCATATCATCCAGTCCTCATTGTCTTTAACCGTTAACGTTTGCCAGGAATCCGTATCATCTGGCCAGTTTGTTTCCCGCCCCATCGCCAGACTTTTTTTCCGTAGTTCATCAACTAGTGCCCAGCGTACTTTTTGAAAGGCATAACCTGTAAACTGGTAAAACCCTTTTTCATGAAATAAATCATCTGGAAAGTGTTCGTACGCTTCTACCAGTTTCATTAACCCGATCTGCACAAAATCATCATAGTCCGGATGATCAAACCAAATGTTGCAGCGCTTGAGTACCCCGTACACGATGGAATCATGCACAAAGAAAAAATCATCTTCTAATTCTTTTGTTAAGTGTCTTTTCATGTATTCCTCTTATCCGAAGATCTTCTGGTTTTCTGTACATGGCCTGTGTACATCTCCTACTATAAATAGAGATGGGTTCTCATTCAAAAAGACAAATAAGTAAATTCGAAGACAAAGATGAGGACATTTGAGAATTCGGGTATAAAAGAAGGAGTTTGGAAAAAGAGATAGTGGATTCTAACTAAAATATAATTTTTTCAAGATGTTATGTGGCTGTATTTAAGAAGTCTTAGTTTTTGATTACAGTTCCAACACTTTTCCACTTGGGTCGGGATGTAAATTAAAGCTTGCAAAAAAAGCAAACCTATATAGGCCTGCTTTTCTATACTTATTACTATTTGATTTTGATTGGTTTCTTATCTTAAATCCACTTAAGGTAAATCATTCTGTATGAAGAAGCTAGCTGTTTATCGTCATTAACCATTTCATAGTAATCATATTTTAGAAGCTCACTGTCGGCTTATTTTCTGAAAGTAAAAAACCCGTAATTATCAAAGAAGTTTTATATCTCTTGAAGTACTATTGATACAAATTTACTACCTTATTTGACGGATTAATTCTTTCTTGGGTTCTATGTTTTTTAAAAAAATCATCATGAATGCCAAATAGCTTTTCAAAATATTCAATCTCAACAGAATATCGCTCGACCCAGTTGGTTATAAAATAAGAATCTTCTTTTAGTGCGTGTGAAATTAAAGCCCTAATTTTCCCAGGAATATGAATTGGTAAATCATTATCTAAAGGTTCTCTGAAACGATAACCTAGTTTATGAATATTTTTCCAAAACATACTGTTCTCACTTTTGGTTATCCAGCCTTCTAAGTTTGCACGATAAGCAATGGACTGAATTGATGTTTTGTATTTATTTTTTAGCGGCAAGTATTCCTTAGGATTAGTTGGATTGATTATCTTTGAGAAGTCTTCTTCCAACTCTCGTTCGGGTAACATAAAGTAGGAAGCAAACAAATTAGCTTCCTTCTCTATTTTCCTCAAATCATTTTCAGCTATTTCATTAAAATCAATATAACGGTGTAAGATTAAATGGCCTAATTCATGACTCATATCAAAATTTCTTCTGACTGCAGGATTTTTACCTTTATTTAAAACTATAATTGGATAACTGTCTTCTAGCAACCAAGTACTGTAGGCATCCACTGATTTTTCCAATTTTCGTTCGATGATGTATATCCCACTTGTTTCTAAAAAATACATTAAACGTTCATTTGAAACTGTTCCTAAAGTTTCTCTAGCTTCTTCGGCAATTTCTTTTAGTTCATGTTTAGAAAGTTGTGTCAAATTATAATTTTTCTCAATATCTCCGCAAAATGAGTTCATTTTGCCGTGAACAGGATAAGCTACTTTCTCAATATCTAGGAGATGGGTATAAAAGAAATCAAGAAAAACTTGTTCATTTTTTATACTCGTTCTTTTTTGACTGTAACTTTCTCGAAATGCAATGTTACTCGTCTGAGATACAACAGTTAAATAAGAATCTTTCAAAAAATAAGATGATTTCACATTAAAAACATCCGTTAATTGTATCAGTACATTAAAAGTTGGCCTTTCCTGATTCGTCTCATATCGCCAAACGGTCTGTTCATTTACATTTATGATTTCTGCTAAGTCTTTCCGAGTATAAGAAAACATTTCACGTATCTGCTGTAATTTCTCACCATAAAACATTTTCTTGCCCCTTTCCAGTTACTCTTCTTGATTTACATCTTCTTTTTGGGTAGCCTCAGAAGCATAGTCTTCAGTATCTCCTGCCACTGCCACACCATATTCGACGGCTTCAGCAGCTATTTCTAATGGACTAATTGCTTTTTGAGCTTTTCTAAATAATTCAATGCTTATTGATGCTTGATATTCTAACATCATTCCTCGCAAGCTTTCAACTTGAACGAGACCTAATGTTTTTGAATCCATCATCATTAAATCCGCATCACTAAGTTCTTGAGTATTTGAATCAATTTCATACGTCAAAATATAAAACCCATCAAACTCTTCTTCTAAATTCAATGATAAGTTCTCACTTCGAATAATTGCTCTCTCGTCTATTGCGTTATCCGCATATAATTTTAATTGCTGAACTTTACTATTATTAACGATTTTGTCTAATTCTAACCTGTTATTTATCTTAGAAAGACCATAGAGCCAATTTTTTTCTCTATTCTCTAAAGTTTTAGATTGTAGTTCTGCTAAAGTTTCATTTATTCTTTCCGCTCTTCTAACAATAATCATATGATTATTTTCACTATTATGTACTTTGAATTTCAAATAACTCCATGAACCTGCTTTTGCATGTTCAAATTGAACGTTAGCTGATTCTTCTTTCGCTATCATGTCTTCTAGGTGGTTTCCACGAGTATACGCATATCCATTGCTAATAACCATGTCCTCAGCGGCTGCTACTCTAACTTGAAGATATCTTTCATAGCCATTCACAAGTCCTCTAACAAAATGGTGATTGATTTCATCACTAAGTTTTAATTCATTTTTATCAATCATATTAATCTCCTTTACCAATGGATTGTAAAACCAGATTTTATTAATTATATCATAATACAACGCAATAGATTGATAGTTATCTAGAAATTCCTAACATATTTATTCTTGTAAAAGGAATCTGTAATTCATCAAACTACTTTTATCCTATATTTTTCTAGAATCACTAAATTAATTTTATTGATTACTTCAACTATTCACTTGTTATTTTTATTCAATTTCTTGTAAAATCTTTGTCTTCTTCACTTTATATCCTAACCCCTTTAAATACTCAACTGTTTGCATCATATTTAGTATAGAGAAGAAAGGCAATCTTTCATGTAGTTCTCGTTCATCTTTGTCAATAATAGCAAAAACTATGGTCATATTACTTGATAAATAATTTGTAAGAGGAATTATATGAGCATAATTAGTATCTATTTCATTTATCTTATTAATAGCTTCTTGTCTAAAAGATTCCTCTCTTAGTAAAAGTTCTCCTGACACCCTTCCTTGAGAAAATAGATGACTTAGCGTAGAAGATCCATACCATTTTTTAACATGAATTAACTCATTAGAATCCGTTAATAAATCACATAATTCAATCTGACTATTATTAAAAGACAGATTTTTCCGATCCATATTAATCATATTAGGAAGACTATTACCACTTGAAATACGATTATTATATCCCGGTTCTGATTCATTTACTCTACACGCCGGTAATTCTAATTCGTAATCATCCACACCTTGTATATAATTCCTTACTTGGTTTGCGTAATCTCTATCTACTTTAAACCATTCACCAACTGTTAAAATATAAATAGTATCCTCTAAAAATGTCTCAAATATTAAACAGCTATAAACATTCCACTTATCAACATAGCCATCATTTTCATTATCATGAGAATAAATATAGTGAGATTTAATTTGTTTAATACTTACTGAACTGAAAGTTTCAACACGTTCATAATAGTCTTGTATATTTAAATCTTCATACTTTTCTCCTTTTTCTGTATAGGAATAACTATGGTTTGAAGTATAGTCTACTATCTCTGGTATCCCAATACTAATTTCTTCCACGTTATTATTTATTTGTTCAACTAGCAAGCCATCAAGTTCATCTATTGTTTCTTTATCTTCAACTTTCTGAAGGTTGTCAACCCAGCTAAAACTACCCATATAATCTTCACTATTATATTTTTCAACTAAAATCTGACATATCTCATTAAAATCTCTAAATCCATTATTGAATTCGTAAGTAAAATGAAAAGAATCACGTCCCGAAATAACCTTACCGAAATGATTATATTCGGGAGTTCCTGTTACTGATCTCAATAAGTCACTTACCACATCAAAGTTTAGGTTTCTAATTTCTGTGTCTCTGTTAGATTGGCTTCGAGTTTGAATAGAAGAAATATCTATATTTACAGAATCAATACTTCGTAGATTGTCTGGATGTATAGAATTTAACACTACTTTCAAACCAAAATCTTTTTCATAAACATTTTCTTTAATCATGTGCCGTCCTTGTCCATGAGCAAATATAAGCAGATGCTCTAAATACTTAATAAAAATCACTGCTCTGGTAGATTTATTACTCATATTTGGAATGTCTTCATCTGTACCCAATTCCAAAAACGACAACCAATCGGGAGGTTTCTCCTGTTCAAATCCTAAAATAATTTGTCCTTCAATATTAAGATTGCCTTTAATTGGATATGAATGATAATTTTGATTTCTAACCAATTGAGAATAATTATGATTTCTATATTCGTTTTTTACTAAGTAAGCAGTGAGCTTTGTTCTAGCCATTAGATATCTCCTTCCTACATATTCAATTTACATAGCTCTACCTTTAAGGTGTTTTTCAGTATAAGTTAAGTTTCAAAATTACGAAGTTTACTTGTCTACTATTCATTCTTTCTAAAATATAGTATTGAAGTTTTTAGCATTTCTATTGTATCACATAAACAGATAGCGCTTTCTTTTTAATCAAAACTGACAAACTTTAGTCAAAAAATAAATAACCTAACACCAATAAATAGAGATGTCAGGTTATAATACATAGTTTTCAATATTTGATTTCGTTTAATTTATATCTTATTACTCTCAAATCTTTACACTACCCCTTAATCTCTCATAAACTAAATAAATCTTTCATAAAATTCTCAACTTTATTAATGGCCTACATACATTATACAACTCATCAAATTCTAGATAACTGTCACGATAGAGAACTAGACAATGAACTAACTTATATTGTATCCCACTAGTGTTGCATTAAAATATTAACCTGTTCCATGGCATAAAAAAATCCTTTATACTAGTACTTGGATGACTTATCCAAGACCAATACAAAGGATCTATGCATGGATAAGTATAAAACAAAAATGACCATAAATAAATGGTTTTCGTATATTAAGTTAGAACAATTAAGCTTTGATTCTCGTCAAGCCATCAAACAATTTGATCGTTATGCAAAGAAATTGACATTTAAGAAAGTAATAAAGCTCTTTCTGTATGCCATTAACGATGAAACCGAAAGTTTACGACACCTAGACCAACAACTTGTCAATCCGAATTTGAAAAAAGTAATGGGGATAGACTCTATCAGTTACTCTCAGCTTTCTCGTGCCCTACGGGCACTTGAACCAAGTGTATTACTGGAGGTTTTTAATCATTTACTTTCTCTTGTGCATAAAAAGACGAAGGTAAAGTCGAAAGAAAAACTCTATCTGATTGATTCCACAACCTTTTCATTTAGCAAGAATTCCTATCCATGGGCGCATTTTAGACCGACAAAAGCTGGCATAAAGTTACATTTAAAAGTCTGCTTCATGAATGAACGTTGGGTGCACCCTGAACAATTTGAAGTATCTCCTGCTTCTGAACACGACCATGATCACTTGAACGTCTTTATCAATGAGAAACGGGCGACCTACGTTTTTGATCGTGGGTATCTTGATTTCGCTCAATTCGATCAAATGCATTGGGATGGGTATTTCTTCGTTTCTCGGATTAAGAAGAATACGAAGGTACATGTGCAAGGCCATCTAGACGTTCCTAAAGGAACGGGTATTATCAGTGACCAGTTGGTTCAATTGGGCAGTCAAGTCTACTTGACGAGTCTCTTTCGACTTGTGACGATAGAAAGAAAGCAGCAAGCCAATTTAAGAATTATCACCAACCGCATGGATGTATCAGCTGAAGAGATTAGTAAAATGTATCAATCACGATGGCAAATCGAGCTCTTTTTCAAGCATATCAAGCAACACATGACGATTAAAAACTACTTTTCAAAGTCAGAAGAAGGTGTGGAAAATCAAGTCATACTGGCACTGATTGTCTACTTACTGACCTTACTCATCAAGCTTGAATTAGACTTAAAACAAACAGTTTTCCACGTTTTAAGGCATTTACGAGCGTTACAGTATGAACCGTTCGAATTATTTAAGGAAATATTCGAACCTGACTAAGTGAAAGAAGCCGCAAATCGATTTATCTACAACTAAATAAGTCAAAAAAATTCTGGAAAAAGTCATCCGCTGCGCCAGCATTTGACTTTTTTGTAAATTTTGATGAGAACTACTTGTGATTTAGTTAACAAATATGAAATTCGGTAAGAAAATAATTTTATGCAACACTAGTGATTGTATCCATTATTTCTGAGTAGTTAAACGCGTACTAACTTTCAATGCATGAATCATACTTTTTTCACTAGCGATGCCTTGACCGGCAATGTCAAAGGCGGTTCCGTGGTCTACTGATGTCCGAATAATGGGCAAGCCGAGTGTAATATTCACACCACTATCGAAAGCCAATAATTTCATCGGTATATGTCCTTGGTCGTGATACATGGCAACGACTATATCATAAACTCCTTTAGATGCTTGCAAGAAGACAGTATCTGGCGGTAATGGTCCAGAAACGTTATAACCATTAGCTTTCGCTTCTTCAACGGCAGGGGCGATCTCATCTCTATCTTCATGTCCAAACAAACCCGATTCTCCTGCATGTGGATTCAGGCCGGCTACGGCAACTTTCGGATTATCGACTCCCATTTGTTTTATAGCATCATGCCCTAATTTAATACAGTCCATGACACGGTCTTTTTTCACTCGATCAGTTGCTTCGCGAAGGGAAACATGAGTGGATACGTGTACCACTGACATAAATTCAGACCATAACATCATCGCATATGTCTTAGTACCAGTTAAATCCGTAAATATTTCTGTATGCCCATCATAGTAGTGCCCACCTTTATGCAAAGCTTCCTTATTTAAAGGACCGGTAATCACTGCCTCAATACGTTTTTCCACAGCTAAAGCAATTGCTCGTTCTAAATACCGATAGGCGGCATCACCGGCTATACCTGATACTTCGCCAATTGTGAAATCCTCCATAGATAAATCAACCGCATGAATAAGATTGATTTTATCTTTCTCAAAAGCTTCCGGTTCAGAAATAACATTCAACGGATACGGGTTTTTAAGCAAGTCAGAATAATAGCGAAGGACTTTTTCGCTTCCTATAATGAGTGTATTATTTCTGTACGTTTCATTGTTCATCAATCCTTTCATGGCGATTTCTGGTCCTATTCCAGCGGGATCACCCATGGTAATGGCATTCAATTTCATAATTTTACATCTCCTTTATATAAAAAATGGATGCGTTATAACTGGTTAAACAGCTATAGCACATCCATCATACTTTTTAAAAGACAAGTGTATTGACTAACTTAACTGTTCGATGACAGAAGCCAAATTGTACAATTTCTTTTCTTGAAAAGGCAGGCCAATTAACTGAACTGAATGAGCATATCCTTCTCTGCTTTTTCCACTTGGCACAGCCATTGCTGGAAAGCCGGTTAAATTGGATGCTTTGACTAATCGCGAATAGACACTTCGTATATGATATGTTTCTTCGTCTATTTCGATTTGTCTTTGGTTTAAATCACTCGGAAAAGCAGGCACAGTAGGCGTCATAATCACATCTACTTGTTTTAAAATAGTAGTAAATGTTTCAATTGCCTGTTTTTTCACTTTACACATACTAGTATATTCAGAGGCTTTTATACGCTGGCCTTCCAAAATACGCAACCGTATTTCTTCTTCGATAAAATCGGATTGACTATCCATTTCTTTTTTTAAAGATTCATACACTTCAGCTGCAAATATGATGGAATTCGCTTTATTAAAGGCTTCCATATGAGGAATCTCTATTTGCTTAATTTTATAACCAGCAGCTACCAAGTTGCGAACCAATTTTTCAAAATGAGACTTTATTTCTGGCTCGATTATATCAAAGAAAAATCTTTTGGGTACACCGATTACTTTTAAAGAATGTTCTTTACCAGTAAATGATGCAAAATCAATTGAATCACTTCTAGCTATAGCATCTAATAACAACGCATTATCTTCAACGGTTCGAGTTATAGGACCTAGTGTATCTAACGTCGGGACTAATGACTCGACACCTACTCTACTAATTAAACCAAATGTCGGTTTCATGCCGACTACACCACACAAAGCGGCTGGAATGCGAATAGACCCTCCCGTATCTGACCCAATAGAGCCATAACTAAAATAAGATGAGACCCCAGCGGCAGAACCAGAACTTGACCCACCTGCTATTTTCTCAAAATTAAAAGGATTTTTGATTGGTCCAAAGTGAGAAACATCTCCAGTCGATCCATAGGCTAAACTGTGCATATTTTCTTTTCCGATGATAATCGCACCGCTATCATTTAATCTATTGACAACGTCAGCGTCCTCTTTACTTAACCGATTCGCAAACAATTGAGACCCACTCGTCGTATAGGTTCCTTTAAAGTGAATAATATCTTTTAGGCCTATAGGGACACCGTGTAAAGGGCCTTTATATAAGCCTTTCATGATGTCCCTTTCAGCTTCATTGGCTTTTTCTATTGCACTCTCAAAGGTATAAGTGATATACGCATTAACATCTGGATCCTTTTTTGTTATATGACTAATAACAGACTCAAGGAGTTCAACTGGTGAAAGTTCTTTATTTTTAATAACATGTTGCAATTCTGACAACGGAAGGTATACCAGATCATTCATCGGCATGAATCCTTATAGCCCGAGCTCTTTCAATTTCATTTCAATCTCTTCATATACTTTCTCCGTTCCCATTCCCGTTAACAATGGCACACCATTGATGACTTTGTCTTTATACTTATCTGGTACCATAGTTGTTGAAACAGTCAAGTCATAATTTTCAACATTTTTCAGTTCATCTGATACTTTACCTTGTGACATTTTGACGTCTTTATCATAGCCGTTCTCTTTCAACCATTCTTTAATTCTTCCCGTCACAACAGTGGAAGTTGCTATACCTGTTCCACATATAACTAACATTTTTTTCATGATTTTCCTCCTACTTTCCTTCTCGTATTTCCAAAAATTTTGTTTATTTTATAGTTTATTTCTTCGTTTATTGCTTGTAAATCAATCTTTTACACAAAAAA
>NZ_BAAACW010000109.1:0-19538 GCF_039521845.1 Alkalibacterium iburiense | reverse complement strand
AACTTTTGATTATTTAGTTCGAGTAGAAACTTTAAATGATTAAAATTTTGGGTTTTGACACCCGAACCATTCTATGAAAAAAGAGCAAAACAAGATTGTTTTACTCTCCATTAATCATCTATTATATTGGATTCTTCCAGCTCTTCGCTTTCTTCTTCTGAATCATAGGGGATAAAATAGGCCCCAGCCTCTAAATCGAAAAGGCCTTTTTCTCCATCTACAGCTCTCACCATCTCTGGATAATAGTTCATTCGTTCAGAGAAGGAAGGAATGGATGCCAGCACTTCATTTCCATCATTCATATAAACATGAACCAGCATGCTGTTTCTTTCATTATCCTGGTACTCAATTTCAGATATCAATAATTTCACTTGTTCGTTCAAGTGACTATACTCTCGAAGTATAAGCTCTAGAGCTGTTCCCTCGGTGAAGCCACTTAAGATGGGTTGGTTAGTCGAAGGCCTCGGGACAACTTCTTCAAGTATCGTTCCATTCTCAAGTATTTTTTTATACTGGTTATCCTGAGTTAAATAAGCAACTGTCTCATATTCTTCAATTTGCACGACAAAATTGTTTATTCCTGAAAAGCCTAACTGAGCACTCGAGACCTGCTTATTCTGCTCCTCAATTCGGTTTTCAATTTCTCTTTTATTAAAATAGGTTCGCCATAAAGAATCTCCAGGTGATACCTCACTAGACTCTAAAACGTTCTGATCATACACTTCATTTGTCCCTTCAACGGCTATCCCATTAATTAAACTGTATGAACTCAAGAAATAAAGAGAGACTAGAATGCTTATAAAAAACACACTTACTATAAGCAACCATTTCAAGATTATATTCTTAGACTTCTCCTGTTTAATAAACGGAGACTCTACGGAAGTCTGTGGTTCATCATTATTTAGTTTTTCTTCCGATTTCTTCATAATCTTTACTCCTACATTCTATTTGATAAAATCCATCATCAGCTTAATTAACAAATCTGATGCATTCTGCTTTCCTAATGCCTTTGCTTGCTTAGCCATTTCTTGTCTTTTACGATCATCCAGTAACAGTTCATCCAATGTTTTTATAAATAAAGCTGAAGACAATTCTGATTCTTTTATAGAAACAGCTGCTCCCACTTTTTCTAAGCTATGTGAATTTTTCGTTTGATGATCCTCAGTGACATTTGGACTAGGGATAAGTATACTTGGAACACCCAAGGATGTAATCTCTGCTAGTGTGGTAGCCCCACTTCTCGATACAACTAATGAAACTGATGCAAACACTTCTGGTAGTTGATTGATGTAGGGCACAACAACCGCAGACATATTCTTATGGTTATCATTCACTAATTCATTCCATTTTTTTGAAATAGTTTCATAATGAGACTCTCCGGTTACAAATATGACTTGATAAGGTTTTTTCACAAGTTCCTTAGCGCTGTCTAGTACAACTTGATTAATCTTAGCTGCTCCACGACTACCACCAAATATTAAGACTGTTTTTTCATCTGGGTTAAGAGAATACTCTTCTAGTATATTACTTTTCTCTAGACCAGCAACTTCCTGCGCTCTAGGGTTACCTGTGTAATGTACTTTATGTTCATTTCCTTTAAATTGATTCTTGGCTTCTTCAAATCCGACAGCTATAGCTGAAACGTGCTTAGCTAAAAACTTATTCGTTATGCCAGCTACACTATTTTGTTCATGGATAACCGTGGGTATATTTCTTTTGGTAGCAGCATAGCAAACTGGAGCACTCACATATCCACCGGTTCCGACAACAATATCAGGTTTAAAGTCATCAATTAATCTCTTAGCTTTCTGGATAGCTTGAAAAAACAATTTTACTGTACGCACATTGTACTGAATACCTTTAAGAGAGAGACTTCTTTTAAAGCCTTCTACTTCAATTGGCGTAAAAGAAACCCCATGATTAGGGACAATTTTACTTTCTAACCCTCTATGTGTACCGACATATAAAAACTCAGTATCCTTATGAAGCTCTTTTATTCTGTCTATTAAAGCAAGAGCAGGATAGATATGTCCTCCTGTTCCTCCGCCCGTCACTAATATTTTCATCTTATACGCACAACCGTGCTTCCTCCTTATTTCCTACTCAGATTTTAGTTCAGACACTGCCTTTATAAAGTCCTCTCCCCGCTCTTCAAATGTTTTGTATTGATCCCAACTTGCACTTGCGGGAGACAATAAGATAACATCCTCTTCTTCACTCCATTTGTAAGCCTGCTGTACAGATTCTGAAACAGTAGTCAGTTGTTTGATTTTAGGTAAATTCACTTCTTTTCCAATGACAGCTATTTTTTCGGCTGTTTCTCCAAATGTTATCAGAGCTTTAACATGGTTCCTTAAAGCAGGTATGAGCTCTTCATAAGAATCGCCTCTATCCATCCCTCCTGCAATTAATATGACAGGTTTGTCAAATCCATCTAATGCATGGATAGTAGCTAAAGTATTGGTCGCTTTTGAATCATTATAAAATAGTCGCGTATTAATCTCATCAACATACTGCATACGGTGTGGAACACCTTTAAATTGTTTGAAGACAAATTGGATGGTTTCGTTTGTGACTCCCTTGATTTTGGCTACTGCAATAGCGGCAAGGATATTTTCAAGATTATGTTTTCCAGGAAGAATAATATCTTGTACGTTCATGATAATCTCAGAGTTAAATAAGATGTTTTGATTTTCAATCCATACTCCCTTAAACAATTTCTTCTTTCTAGAAAAAGGTATGAGTTGAGCCCTACTTTCGTTTAATACTAATTCTGTTAATTCGGATTGATCAGCATTGTATACGAGGTAATCACTCTCAGTATGATTCTTAGTTATAGCTAATTTAGCGAGAACATACTCTTTTCTAGTTTTGTGATAATCCAAGTGGGCAGAGTAGATGTTCGTAATAACCGCTATAGATGGTTTAAAACTCTGAATACCCATCAATTGAAAACTAGAAACTTCCATTACGGTATCATCTTCTGAAGTCACTTTTTGTGCTGTTGTACTCGCCGGTACACCTATGTTTCCTGAAGCGTATACCTGTCCTTTCTCTCGGTTGTGCTTCAGAACAGCTTCAACCATTTTAGTCGTTGTCGTTTTACCATTCGTTCCAGTAATCGCTATAATGGAACTTTCATTGATTAAATAAGCCAATTCAATTTCAGTTAAAATAGGTATGGCTTTATCTTGAGCTTTTTTAATCAGAGGATTAGTATAAGGAATGCCTGGATTTTTTATAATATAATCAACTGAATCATCAAGTAAAGACAAAGGGTGTCCTCCGGAAACAATCTCTACTCCTAAGCTTGATAATTCAATCGCTTGTTTATCGTGAGTTAAATCCTGAAAATCATTCACTATTACTTCTGCCCCGAGTTTTAACAGTAACTTCGACGCACTATAACCACTCATCGCTAGTCCCAATACAAGAACTTTCTTATTTTTAAAATCATTAATTATCTTCATGGTAACCCCTCAATCATATAGCTTTTTTCATTTTTAAATTTATAGTAAAAAAAACTGGGAGCAGAAAGCTACTTCCAGTTTTTTTATATTTAATAGACAATGATTAATGTAAGTAATGAAGAGATAAGAGTTATTACTGAAAACACAATAACAATTTTCCACTCATTCCATCCTATCATCTCAAAATGATGATGAATAGGACTCATTTTAAACAATCTTTTACCAGTAAGTTTAAATGAACTCACTTGAAGCATGACACTGGCCGTTTCAATCACAAATATTAAACCAATCAATAATAAGGTCCATTCTTGATTTAAAATGATAGACACACCGGCTAAACCTGCTCCTAAAGCTAAAGACCCAACATCACCCATAAATATTTTGGCTGGCTTTTTATTGAATATGAAAAATCCAATCAAGGCTCCCATAACTGAGACTGTAAATAACGCGACTTCTAACTGATTTTGCCAAATAGCAATAATAGTATAACTCGCATAAGCTATGAAACCCGTTGAAGCTAATAAACCATCTAATCCGTCAGTTAAATTAGTAGCATTTGAAAAGCCCACTAACCAAAACACGACGAACAGACTATAAAATATTCCAAAATTCAATTCTATACCGAATGGTAAAGAGACTACTTGAATAGCGGTAAATTGAGAAACTCCAAGGTAAAATAAAATGGCTGCTACAATCTGACCGATTAGTTTTTGCAGACTTGTTAAACCTAGGTTTCTTTTCATAATTACTTTTATATAATCATCCAAAAAGCCAATGGCCGCATACACGATAAATATAAAGACCAAAAGCAATGTTAAACTGGTTTCGAGCTCAAAAAGTAAACTGAATAAGATGGAAGCTATACTTACCGCAATGAGGATAGAGACGCCCCCCATTGTCGGAGTCCCGGATTTTACTTCATGCCAAGATGGCCCCTCTTCTCTTGTAACCTGTCCTAGTTGTTTCTTTTTAAAATAGCGAATGACTGAAGGCATTAACCCCGCTGCTATCAATCCACCAAGGATAAATGGATATAATAATTCTATTCGATTCAATTAACTTTTCCTTTCTAGTATGAACAAGCTTTTATTCATTAAGCGGATCATTAGGCGGAGTTAATTTTACTGAAACAGTTGAACCTGTTTCTATAAAGGATTCCGGTAATACACTCTGATCCGTTACGTACCCTTCCCCTTCAAACTCCACTTCTATACCTGTCAGATCTGCTAATCTTAATACATCACTTCTAGACCATCCTGTTAAATCAGGAAGGGTCATCGCTCCATTAGTCAGTAATAAAATGCGGTATGAATCGTTTATTTCAGTATCAGCTGCTGGAAACTGTTGAACTATAGTATCTCCTGAACCAATCACACTGTATTCACGATTTTTCTCTTCAAACTGACTGATAATGTCCGATGTCCGACTCTGAACAGTATTTTCTAAAGTTTCTGATTCTTCTTCATTTAAATTGACTTCCTCGTCAGTTGAAAAATATTCCAAAGCTCGTTTCATTACTGGATTAAATATTTTTTGAATCACTTGACTAGCGTGTCCAAGTCCATTTAATTCGGGTTGTTGCATTGTAATGTAAAAGATTAACTCAGGATCATCTGCAGGTGCCATCCCGACGACAGAATAAATGTAGTTTGTTCCACCTCTATGATATGTGCCAGTTTCGGGATTTACAAATTGAGCTGTTCCTGTCTTAGCTACTATTTCATGTCCTTCAATTTGATACCCTCTAGCATTTCCTTCATCACTGTATACTGTCTCTTTCAAATATTCAAGTGTTTTATCTGCTGTTTCTTCAGATATTAAGGTTTGTGTTTCTTTTTGTTCAAAATTCTTTACTTCTCCAGTGTCTGGATTAGAAATGCTTTTAACAAGATGAGGATCTACCACTTTTCCATCGTTAGCAATAGCAGAAAAAGCTCTTAACATTTGGATAGGTGTAACAGTCAGTCCCTGTCCAAAAGAAGTGTTTAAACGTTGGATCGGCCATTGGTAAGGATTACTACCGGCCATTTCATTAGGTAAAGATATCCCTGTCGGCTCCCCAAATCCAAAATCATCTAAATACTCTTTCCATGTATCATGACCCATTTCCTCTACTAATTTAACAAAAGCAACGTTACTAGATCGAGCAAGCCCTTCTAAATACGTGATGTTTCCCCATCCTCTTGGGTTGACATCCCGAACCGTTTCACCCGCTATTTGTATTTGACCCGATTTAAAATAATCATAAGGCCTGAAAATCCCTTCTTGAATCGCAGATGCAAGGGTGATGACTTTTAATGTGGAACCAGGCTCATAAGTAAATTCAACTAATAAGTTTTGCCATGACTGTTCAATTCCTTCTTTTGTTGTCGCATTAAAAGTTGGCCTTTGAGAAGTAGCAACAATCTCACCTGTTTTAGCATGCATTAAAGTAGCTGTTAAATTAGCCGGTTTATGCTCCGCATTTACTTCATCGATGATGCTTTCTAAGAATATCTGCATTCTTCTATCGAGTGTTAAGTGGATATCATTTCCATTAACTGGAAGCACTTCTTCTACTCCCATATCTGGAAGGACGTAACCAAAGCGATCTCTCTGATATCTTCTCCATCCATTCTCTCCACTTAAACTATCATTAAACTCTTTTTCAATGCCGAGAACACCAGTTATCTCATTTTCTTCTTCATTATTTTGTTGAGCTAAGCCAACAGTATGGGAAGCAAAGGTCCCGTTTGGATATAAGCGACTTTTTTTCTCTTCAAAGGTAATGCCTGTTAAATTTTCTTCTTCTAAGGCTTCTTCTATGGCACTTTTCGTCTCAAAAGTTAAGTTATTTCCTGCGCTTCCGAACTCTACTTGGCTGTTCTCTTTTGTTAAGCGGTCATATAATTCTTCCTCACTCATGGACACGTGTTCAGATAGTACTGCAGCTACTTTATCAGGCTCTTTTATATGGATCGGGCGATTGGGTGTAGACCACTCATCAGTTAAAACGGCGACCATCTTATAAGTTGTGGCATCTACTGCGATAGGGTTCCCATTGATATCGTAGATAGATCCTCTTTTAGCTTGTAAAGTATTATTTCTAGTGTAGAGGTTTTCTACATTCTGTTCCAGATTCTCTCCGTTCACTTCCCCTTTGACCATTATCCATGTAAAACGAAAAAAAACACTGAAAAATAGTACAAAGCAAAGAATATACAACCCTATCGCAATGAACTTACGATTACGTAGAGGGTTGCTTTCTTTTACTTTCCTACCCCACTGTCTCATTTCAATACATTCCTAATTTGTTCTTCATTCATATTTAAATCATTTTCTTTAGCAATAGAGTACACTCTATCGTACCGTGAAAGTTCCTGAACTTTCTGCTCATAGTTCTCATTTTCAATCTGTACAACGGCAGACTGTGACTGTATATCTTGGATAACTCTATTAGTCGTTGATACTTGCATAGATAAAGCGATATGGGTGACAGCAAGAGCTAATATGATAGCAGCGAAAAGAGAAAGGACTGCACATTCAGCTCGTGTGAATAATTTGTGTGCAGGCTGTTCTATATGTACTTTCTTAGGTTGCTTTTCAATTTGAGGCGAAGGCTGATGTATAGGGTTTATTTCTTTTTCAGGGCTAAGTTGACGGGCCAAATTATCATTCATCATTTTAATCATTCTCTCCTTCTTTACTTACATTACTGAGTATTTTCTCTGGTTTTTTCTGCTACTCTTAATTTTGCACTTCTAGCACGGTTATTTTGACTCACTTCAGTTTCCGAGGGCACAATTGGTTTCCTGTTAATCAACTTCAAAATTGGTTCAAATCCATCAGGTATAACAGGTAAACCTCTTGGTAACTCTGGCATCTGTGAATAACTTTTAAATAGTTGCTTTACAATCCTATCTTCTAAAGAATGAAAAGTAATCACACTTATTCTTCCACCAACATTTAATACATCGATAGCCGCTTCAAGCGAATCTTCTAAAGCACCAAGTTCATCATTAACCGCAATTCTAAGGGCTTGAAACACTCGTTTAGCAGGATGCCCCCCTTTACGTCGAGCAGGAGCTGGAATAGCTTCTTTAATGATATCGACTAATTCATGAGTCGTTTCAATCGGGTTAACTTCTCTGTGTGCTTCTATTTTTCTGGCAATTTGCTTGGAGAACTTCTCTTCCCCATAACGGAAAAATATTCTAACTAAATCACTATAATCCCATGTATTGACTATAGTATAGGCAGTCAATTCTTGTTCCTGATTCATCCTCATATCCAATACTGCATCTTGTTGGTAGCTAAACCCACGCTCCGATACGTCCAATTGAGGGGATGAGACACCTAAATCATATAAAATACCATCCACTTTTGTTATTCCTTTTTCATTCAAAGCTTCTTTTAAATAACGAAAGTTACTGTGAACAAACGTAACTTTTCCTTTTTCTACTTCTTCTTTTAATACCTGTTTCGCGTAATTAATAGCTGTTGTATCCTGATCGAAGGAAAACAAATGACCTTTTTCATTTAGCTGACTTAAAAGCAAAGAACTGTGCCCTGCTCCCCCTAATGTACAATCTACATATATCCCATCGGGTTTAACATCCAAGCCATCAACTGTTTCATTCAATAATACTGTTTCATGTGTAAATTCTGACATGTGATATTCTCCCCTGTGAGTGTTTAAAATCCAAAGTCTATCATCTCTTCGGCAATTTCTTCAAATGATTCATTAGCATCTTCAGCAAAGGCATCCCAGTTTTCATCGCTCCAGATTTCAATTCTGTCTGAAACTCCAATAACGTAGCATGCTTTTTCAAGTGAGGCATGTTGGATTAATGTATTGGGTAAATTAATTCTGCCCTGTTTATCTAAAGAACATTCTGTTGCTGCAGAATACAAGAACCGAGTAAAGGCTCGTGATTCTTTTTTAGCAAGAGGAAGTTGCTTTAATTTCGCTTCCAATTCTTTCCATGCGTCCATCGGGTAGCCAAAGAGGCACCCATCAAGTCCTCGAGTCACAATGAAACGTTCCCCTAAATCCTCTCTGAATTTAGATGGTATAATTAAACGGCCTTTTGCATCAATTGAATGCTTATATTCGCCTAATAACATTTCACTGCCCCCTCTCCCCACTTATATGGCATAGTCTACCACATCGCACCACTTTCTACCACAATTTTTGAAAAATTAAATATAATTGTAATCTATTCCATGAAAAACCCTTTAAACCAGCAATACCCGACCATACATTCCCTTTTTTAACATATGAAATATAGTCATATGTATTGGTCTACATACTTACCCAGAGACAAAAAAATAAGCTGCTTTTCGTCCCATTAAGAAACAAAAAGCAGCTTATAATTATACAAAAAAGATTCGGTAGCCTATCCATAGACCCAGTATGATATATATCGCTAACAGGATTAAAAATATATAACGCCACCACATGCGTAAAAAAATATATATTTCAAGTGTCTTTGTCCAAAATGCATAGTATGTAGCAAGAATAATCGCTACTACAGAAACTATAATCACTAAGTAAGGAATGGTATTCATCCCCAGGTAAATCGATCCTAATATATAAATATATAGAAACATGTAAGGGATTAATAAATCGACTACTTTAACGGAAAGATTTAACATTTTAAATTGTGAGTTTATTCTTTTCGAAAAGATTAAGATGATAAACGGAATGATATAAAATAGCATTCCCCATACATCCAAAGCATTGGTATTCACATTTACCACATCCATTTCTATGGCTTCAGCATGACTATAAGATTTAACTATAGAATAACAGAAAAAGTGCTTATGGCAATAGCACATAAACACTTTTAATACTTAATATTTTTTTCTACAGAGAGTAAAAAGTATTAGTTATCTTTGCTGATAACTTCTTTACCTGCATAATGTCCGCAAGCCGGGCATACGTGGTGATTACGTTTCACTTCACCACAATTTGGACAATCACTCATGTTTGGAAGGTCCAATTTGATATGAGTACGTCTTTTTGCTTTTTTGCTAGTAGATGTTCTTCTTTTAGGTACTGCCATTTTCCAACACACCTCCTTAAAAGGATTCAATTCTAGATACAATCAAATTAATCATTCTTGTTATTATCAGGGAATAAATCTTTCAGAATAGCCATTCGAGGATCTCCTTCTTCTTCTGAAGAAGTAAAATTCGCTTCACTATACTTTTCTTCAGTCAACACTTTCCAATTCTTTCCACTAGGTAACTTCTCTGATTTTAATTCCTCTTCAGTAAAGACCTGCGTGGGCTTGTTCGTCAAAATCGCATCTTCAATTGGTTTTCTCAAATCAAGTGTCTCATCTGACAGTCTTTCAACTATCTCATTTTTGTCAAATTCAGATTCATCTACCGGAGAGTGGACTCCCAAGTATACTTCTGAAAAAGAAAAGGATTGAGAGACATTTACGGGTTCCAATGAACGTGTTGATGGAAGAGTCATCTTAGTTGATACCCTTAAAGTCACATAGTAAACGGATGTTTTGTCTACTTCAATTACTCCTGTTATATCCACAGGTTCAACTGAAATAACGTCCGCATCCCGTTCTTTTAAGGATCGGCTAAAGTCTATGGTTCCACTTATCTGCAAGGGTTCATCCTGATATTTTTTCAATTCATTTAATGCCCATTTTATTTTCATTGACTCTCACCTCAGTGTTGTCATCATTTACTAGATAAACTTCAATAGGCAACTAACTATTGATTCTCAATTATTCTTACTGTTCCGTTAATTGAGCAACAAAAATTATTATACTTGTTTTAGCATCCAATGTCAATTAATTTTAATGGGTTTTCTTTTATAATCCTGACTTGGAATACGATTTTCATCAGCAAGCCTGTAAACCTCTCCTGCTTTAATATCATATTCTAATTCTTCCCCTGTATGCCTATTTATATTGGTAATAAGAGGAATACTTAACGACTGTTTTATCTGACTTAAGTAGGCTTGTCCCTTTTCGGTAAAACCTAGTAGACGAATAGAGTCTATATTATGAAGCTTTTCATTCATATCTTCTTTTGTTTGATTGAGCAAGATATAAAAACAGATTCTTTGTAACCTTGTCCATGTCAATTGCTTCGTTTTGAGTTTTGTAAGAAATTCAGTCATATTATTAGAATCTTTCATAAGGCGCTTTATTCTATAATCTAGTCCTTTTTCCATTAAATAAATGTCAGACAACTCTGTATTCGAAGCAATAACGGACTGATATTTTAGATAAGGAAAGAAATTATCCCAAGATACAAGAGGTTTCATCTTTAGCATTTCTAGCGTATTAACGGGCATCACGTTGATTAAATCATCTGTATCACTTGTCTTATGAAAGAGGGCATTTCTTATAGCAGAAGCACTAGCTATTGTTTTCCCTTTATGAATATTCTGCTCATGATAATGGCTTTCTTTTCTAGGGACAGTAACAATAGACAGCTTACTTTTCTGCGAAATAATTTCCTTTGCATAGGTGAACCCCAAGACATTATTGGGTTGAGATAAATCTATTGGAAATTCGGGGAATAAAGATTCCAATACCCCGGTCAAATTTCTTGCGTAAGTATATTCTTGCCTTTGTTGGCTTTGAAAATGGTGATTAATGACATCTTCATTTTCAATATAGAGCTGTGCCGCTTGAAGAAAATCCTCACCCTTACCTGATTCACTTCCAAAGCTTAATGTGTCACACATAAGAGCATTCAGTATAGTGATTGCGCCCATAGAAAAATAATCTGCTGGTTGAACACTGAATGCCACCGGAATTTCAACCACAATATCTACTCCATTTTCCAATGCAGTAGAAGCTCTACTCCATTTGTCCAGTAGAGCGGGCTCCCCCCTCTGCAAAAAATTGCCGCTCATTGCAGCAACCATCACATCTGCACCGGACTGCTCTTTCGCTTTCTTTAATTGATACAGGTGACCATTATGAAACGGATTATATTCAGCTACTATTCCACAAGCTTTCATACTATTCTCCTAATTTCTGAGCAGCGAAAAACCATCTTTTACTCTTCTCGTTGACACTCTCTTCAAAGTCAGCTGTCACTTCAATATTGGAAAACCCAGCTTTTCTTAATAACTCAAGATAGGTATCTATTTTATACGTCCGTTCTTTGTGTACTTCTTCATACCGATCGTAAGCCTGATCGTCTCTTTCTACAAAAAAGGTTAATTCGTGTTCAACAGAGTGGGGATATGCCCCTTCAAAACTGTCCCATAAAAAGACTATTCCATCTGTCTCAGCATGAAACGAAGTCTTTAGAAACAATTCTATTTGATAAAGCGAGTGAACATCAAAGAGGAAATACCCATTTGTATTGAGGTGAGCATAAGCTTCTCTAAATACTTTTAATAGCTCATTTTCATTTTCCATATAACATAAGGCATCACTGTAGCACACAATACCATCATAATTCGCTAATTCAGACAAGTCTCTCATATCTCTCTGAATCAAAGGAAAGAAGATAGAGTGTTCTTGTTGGCGGTTATACGCTAAGCTCAGCATATCTTCTGACAAGTCTAACCCTGAAACATCATACCCTTTTTCCTTTAACGTCAGGCCTAAAATTCCTGTCCCACAACCTAACTCTAAAAGGGTAGCATTACTAGAAAGGTAGCGAGAAGTATAAGCAAACCATTTCTCGTAAAGAGTGTCATCCATTAAATCATCGTATACTCTAGCGAACCAATTATATGTCATTGATCCAACCAGTCACTAATATCAACATGTTCAGCATCAGACCATAATCGTTCGAGTTTATAAAAGTCTCTTTCTTCTTCGTTGAATATATGAATAATGACATCTCCCAAGTCGATTAAGATCCACTTTGCTCCTTCTTTGCCTTCTACTCTTTTAACGGACTGGTTATGCTTAGAGGCAGCTTCTAATATACTGTCAGCTATTGCTCCAAGCTGTCTTTCATTGTTTGCATGCATGATAACGAAATAATCCGCTAAAAAAGAGACATCTTTCATATCTAAAGCTAAAATATCTTGAGCTATTTTGGAATCAGCTGCTTTAATCACGTACTCTAATACATTAATAGATGAATGAGTCATCATTTTCCTCCTTGCCGGTAGCTACCCAAGCATTATATGTTTCTATAGCTCTTGGATAAATTTTATTTTTTCTTTTAATTAAATGACTGATAGTATGGCTTGAAATATAACCTATGGCCTCATCTAAATCTTTATCCGCTAATTCTCGGGCTATTTCTATTCCTTTGAATGAGCGTTTAGGTTCGATAAAGTCCGCTACATAGATTACTTTCGCTACTAAAGACATTTTGGGTGAACCAATGGTATGATAATTGATTGCTTCAAGAATATCTTCGTCTTCTAAATGGTATTCATTTTTCATTAAAACAGCCCCAATAGGACCATGCCAAATATTATTACCGTACTGCAGCATTTCTAAATCCAGATTTTCGCTAATAATCAAATCCCGCATTTCTTCATCAGGTCTTTCTTTAGCATAATCATGCGACAGCGCTGCAATACTGACCTTTTCATAATCAACATCATACTTTTCAGCTAGTTTCAAAGCTGTTTTTTCTACACGCAAAACATGTTTCAGACGTCTTTTGCTGAGGCTGTTTTCCATGACTTTAATCAGTTCGTCTCTACTAATAAATAAAAAATTCTGAGAATACTCAATTTTGCTTTTCTTCATCCTTATATAAACCTTCACTTTCGATATACTCTTTTGTTTCAGAAGTCACTAGATAATTAATAGAGCAGTCATCTTTTACTTTTTGACGAATTAAGCTCGAGCTTATGTCAATATCCGGCACGTCGACGACTATCACAGGATAGGGTGTCTTAGAATCATAATTCGGCCTATTAACCGCAACGAATTGGACCATCTTGATCAATTCATCTATTTTATACCAATTCGGTAAGTCTTCTACCATATCAGCGCCGATAATAAAGTAAAATTCCACCTCAGGGTTTTTTTCTTTTAGCTCTTTGATTGTGTCGTAAGTGTAACTTTTTCCGCCTCTGTTTATCTCGATTTCATCTATCTCAAAAGATCCATTATCGCCAATTGTTCTTTCGAGCATAGCTAGACGATGCTCTGCTGATATCGTTCCTTTTTCTATTTGATGCGGGGGGATAGCAGAAGGAATAAACAGGATTTTTTCTAGGTCTAATTGATCTTTTACCTGATCAGCAATAATTAAATGTCCGATATGAGGAGGATTAAACGTTCCTCCTAAAATACCTATTTTCCTTCCAGAATGAGTGTTTATTAATTCAGTGAGCACTTCGGGCTCAATCACTTGCGAAACGCGATGACTCACTTATAACACCTTCCTTTTAATCTGTATTCTTTTTTGGTAAACGAGAGGAATACTCTCTATACTTTTCTTCGTCACTGGGTTTAAAAAGCACGAGAACTTTACCTATTTTCTGAACAACTTGAATATCAGAATGTTCTTCAATAAATTCAGCTGCTTCCGCTGTCGTCCAGTCTGTATTCTGTAACAATTGAACTTTCATTAATTCTTTGTTTTGAATGGATTCTTCAAACTCTCCTACCATCGCTTCGGTTAATCCATTTTTTCCAATTTGAAAAAGGGGTGACATATCATGAGCTTCCGCTCTTAAAAACCGTTTTTGCTTTCCTGATAATTTCATTATTTTCCTCATTTCTTTATTTCCTCTAAATCAATTGTTTCCTAATCATTACATCGACACCTTCAGGGACCCACCCGGCAATTTTAGTCTGCGGATCATCAATGGCTACCCATCCTAAACCTGAAAATACAATATCTGAAGGTTCCTTAATTGTAAATTCATATCGTTTAAGTTTTGGTAGCGGCTTCGGTGAGTTTTTTAATGGCGGAGTTAACAGTTCTCCTACATGATTGACATACAGTTCATCAGCTTTTTCAGTTTTTGTTCTATGCAAGTTTATTTCATTTGATGCATAAAACACAAAAGACTGGTTTCCATCTCCTCTAATATAGTCAAAACGCGCTAAACCTCCTAAAAAGACTGTCTGGCCTTCGTTTAGTTGATAGGCCCTAGGTTTGACTTCTTTTCTAGGTGTAGCTATCTTAAGCTCTTTTGGAGTGAGATAGTAAGACATTTGGGTCTTTTGAATGATTCCTGGAGTGTCTACTAACACATGATTATCATCCAATGGGATTTCTATTTTACCTAGTGTCGTTCCAGGGAAATAGGATGTGGTAATCGTATTTTCTTCTTCTGTAGCATTGTTTATAATTTGGTTAACCAGTGTGGATTTACCAACATTCGTCGTCCCCACGATATAAACGCTTCTTCCTTTTCTTTCTTTTTCTAATTGTTCCATAAATTCTTCTACAGAGTGTTTGTTAAGGGCACTAATGAGATACACATTTTGAGGACGTATGCCGTAATTATGTGCTTGTTCCGTGATTCTCTGTCTCAGTCTGGCAGGTTTCAACGATTTCGGAAGCAAGTCCACCTTATTCGCTACAAAAATGATCGGATTCTGTCCTGCGAAGCGTTGAATACCAGGTATAATACTTCCATTTAAATCGAAAATATCAATCAAATTGACAATGAGAGCATCTTCTTTGTTTAATTCTTGGAGCATATTTAAAAAATCGTCATCTGTCAGTTCAACATCTTGTACTTCATTGTAATGTCTTAATCGAAAGCACCGTTTACAATAAATATCATCAGTTGGTTCTTTCTTTTTGATAACAGATTGAGGCAGAAATCCTGCTTTATCTGGTGAGTGGTGTTGAATAGTTGCTCCACAACCAATACAGACCATTTGATCATTCATTATTTCGTCGCTCATATAAGCCATCCCTCCATTTCATTTCAGAGTCCTTTTTAATAAGGTAATTCATAATGTGTAGTTCCACAAATCTATTTAATCGTGTATTCCAAGCATCTGAATCCATGACAGGCTTAACAAGAACACTTTTTATTCCCGCATGATTAGCCCCTTTGATGTCCGTTATAATCTGATCACCAACCATCAGCCACTCATCTTTTGAATAGGGATAAGTATTCAGTGCTTTTTTAAAGCCCCTTTGTAGAGGTTTCAAAGCACTTGGAATAAACTCTAATTCTAGTATGCTGGCTACTTTGCCTACCCTTTTCTCCGTATTGTTTGAAAGAATAACGACTTCAATGTTATTTTCTTTCATTAGTTGAATCCATTGAATGGTTTCTTCCGTGGCTTCTGGGTTATTCCAAGCTATCAACGTATTATCTAAGTCTGTGAGTACGGCTTTAATCTTTTCTTTCCTTAGTTGCTCAGGTGTTATTTGGTAAATGGATTCAACCATCCATGTAGGCTTAAAACTTCTCAGCATCCATTTCCTCCTTAAATACTATTATTTTTATATAGTCTGACGTAAAAGTGTTTGTTCAATTAGAAAACATCTAAAAAAAAGGAAGTACACAAAGCACTTCCTTTTGTGCACTCCTCTTACTCTTCCGTAGAAGTAGCTGGTTGAACCAGTTCAAGAACTTCAACAGCTACGTAATCGATGTTGTCAAATTCGTAGGTCTGATTCGTTGTACGATCATCCAATTCAAACATTTTAGATTGACTATCATATCGCACGACGCACATTTCTTTCCCATCTTTTTCAAAACGACGAACTTGTACTTCATCAGTCTGATCCTCGCGCATAGCGTCAAGTCTACGGATGATTGGTATAAGTTGGGACGGTTTCATAGTATTCCCCTTCCTACTTCTATTCCTTTACTCTTCTTATTTTAACAGATTTAAGGATAAAATACAGTAATTGTGCTGTCCTTTTAAAAAATGTTCTCCAGAAGAATTAGTGAAAAGAAAGGGTGAGTTCAAATAGTCTTAGCTCAATCAAAAGAGAGGCGTTCCAATTTAAAGAAAAAGCTTAAACATTTTCCCACCATAATTTAATTAAGGCTTGAGTCCCATCATCTTCAAATCCTTTATCAGATAGCTTGTCATATAATTCATGTGCTTTTTTAGTAGCCGGCAAGTCAATACCCATTAATTCGGCTTCATCCAAAGCGATGGACAAATCTTTAAGAAAGTGTTTAACAAAAAAACCTGGAGAATAATCTTCTTTTAATACCCTTGGAGCATAGTTAGCTAAGGACCAGTTTTGAGCCGCTCCTCCGTTAACCGTTTTAACTACTTTCTCTAGATCGAGTCCCGCTTTTTCAGCGTAAACCAATAGTTCTGTCATCCCTGTCATTGTACCTGCCACCATAATTTGATTAGCCATTTTAGTGTGCTGGCCACTACCGGCTGGTCCATGAAGCGTAAATTCGGAAGAGAAGAGTGATACACTCTCTTGAGCTTGATTAAAAGCATCCAGATCTCCACCAGCCATCACAGTTAGTGTGCCTTTTCTAGCCCCCAGGTCTCCACCGGATACAGGAGCATCTAAAGAACGAGCCCCTTTTTCATTTGCTGTATCACTTATTTGTTCAGCTAATGAAGGTGTGCTTGTTGTTAAATCAATGAGTAGTTTGTCTTTTATTTCTGCTTTAAAAATACCTTCGGACCCATAATAGACCTCTTCTACATCTGAAGGGTACCCAACCATTGTAAAAACGATATCTGAAGCGTTAGTGACGTCCTTTGGGCTATTTTGCCATACCGCGCCTTCTTTCACTACCTCATCTGCTTTTGCTTTTGTACGGTTAAACACATTTACAGTATAGTCATTATTTAATAAATGACGGACAATAGAAATTCCCATGACGCCAGTTCCAATAAAGCCAATGCGTTTCATATAAACTCTCCTCTTATAATATAGTTATGAATAAATAAAAAAACAGGCTGAATCTCATTAAAGAGATCAGCCTGATATCTTATTCTTCGGTATATTGATCAACTAAAGCCACTACTTCTTCAGAAGTTGTACACTCTGTTACAGCTCTTTCAGAAAGTTCAGCCATTTTCTCAGAGTCTAGTTTCTTCAACAGGCTTCTTGTTTTCAAAATGCTTGTCGCACTCATTGAAAATTCATCTAATCCTAAACCTAATAATAATGGAACAGCCGTTTGATCGCCAGCCATCTCTCCACACATACCTGCCCACTTGCCTTCTTTATGAGCTGCATCAATTACATTCTTAATTAAACGCAGCAATGAAGGATTATAAGGCTGATACAAATAAGAGACTCTCTCATTCATTCGGTCTGCAGCCATAGAGTATTGGATTAAGTCGTTTGTACCAATACTGAAGAAGTCAACTTCTTTTGCAAACTGATCAGCCAATACTGCTGCTGAAGGAATTTCGACCATGATTCCAACTTCAATAGAATCAGAAATCTCTACACCTTCATTTTGCAATTTCTGCTTTTCTTCTTCATAGATGGCCTTTGCATCTCTAAATTCATTTAAAGTAGCAATCATCGGGAACATGATACGCAAAGTCCCATAAACAGATGCGCGTAATAAAGCACGCAATTGAGTACGGAAAATGTCATCCTGATCTAAGCTGACACGAATAGCTCGGTAGCCTAAAAATGGGTTCATTTCGTCAGGCAATTCAAGATAAGGCAGTTCTTTATCTCCACCAATATCCATGGTGCGCACAACTACCGGCTTCCCATCCATTCCTTCTAAAACATTTTTATATGCTTCGAACTGGTCATCTTCTGATGGAAGTTCTGTAGAATCCATATATAAGAATTCTGTACGGTACAATCCAACAGCTTCCCCACCATTGTTTTTTACACCTTCTAAATCTTTAGGTGTCCCAATATTCGCAGCTAATTCAACATACTTGCCATCTTTTGTTACACTTGGCTCGTCAATTAAACGATCCCACTCTTTTTTCAGGGATGCAAATTCTTCAGCTTTTTTCTTAAATTGGGATGAAGTCTCTTCAGAAGGATTAATATAAACTTCTCCTTCTAAACCATCAACAATCAATTGGTCCCCTTCAGAAACTAACTCTGTAATATTTTTTGTCCCTACAATAGCTGGGATTTCTAAAGAACGTGCCATAATAGCTGAGTGAGATGTACGCCCACCAATGTCAGTAACAAATGCTTTAACGTATTGTTTATTTAATTGAGCTGTGTCACTTGGTGTTAAGTCTTCAGCAATGATTATAACTTCTTCATCTATCGTTGCAGGAGATGGTAAAGTCACGTTAAGTAACCGCGCAAGTACTCGTTTTCTTACATCTCTAATGTCAGCAGCTCTTTCTTGCATATAAGCATTGTCTTCCATCGCTTCAAACATTGAAATGAAAGTATCCGTTACTTGTTCAAAAGCAAATTCAGCATTCACTTGATCATTATCAATAGCTGAATGAGTCTGGTCAATCAAGTCAGGGTCTGATAAAACCATAACATGGGCATCAAAAACCTGTGCCTCTTCTTCTCCTAAAGACTCTACAGCTATGGCTCGAATTTTGCCTAATTGCTCTTTGGCTTCGTCGATAGCCTTAGTTAAACGTTTCTTTTCTTCTTCTGTATTAGAAACTTTTGTTTTCTCTACAGTTAAGTCAGGTTCAATTAACCTATACGCTTTTGCTTGTGCTATCCCATCACTTGCAGCAATTCCGGATACCTGTGAACTCATTATTCTGCCATTCCCTCGTTCTTGATTGTTTCATCAATTCCTTGAATAGCTTCTTCTTCATCAGATCCTTCAGCTGTAATCACAACGTCTGCACCTTTACCAACACCAAGAGACATAACTCCCATGATTGATTTTAAGTTAACAGATTTACCTTTGTATTCTAAAGTAATATCTGAATTGAATTTACTTGCTGTTTGTACCAATAATGTAGCTGGTCTTGCGTGAATTCCTGTTTCTGCTGTAATGTTGTATTCTCTTCTTTCCATCTGAAATGCTCCTTTTGATAATGTATTTTATAGTCGAAAGAAATAAAATGATAGCGCTTCATGAATCTCTGACTGCTGTACCGTACTCATGCACAAAACGACTCACCTTATTCTTTCTTCTCATACAGATTACCATTTTTTTACTATACCGACAACTATTATTTACTATTTTACACTAGTGTTGCATAAAACTTCCTAATAAACGTTGTGTTCATTGTTACGATTATCACAAATGCTTTTCAC
>NZ_BAAACW010000108.1:0-72618 GCF_039521845.1 Alkalibacterium iburiense | reverse complement strand
TAATTATTTATAAGAAGTTTCAATAACCGCAAGGGTTAAACCTGGATATTCAACTGCAAAACTTGAGTTAATATGCTAAATAGTCAATTAGTATATTAATATTTTTTGCAAATAAATAGGAGCGCTTCCGTAACGCTCCTACTATTAATAAGGAGGGTAGAGGAAGATACTCAGTTACTGGTGTTGAGAATCTAAAAAGGAAAGGAATATTAATGTGAAAAATATTGGAAAAGGTTCATTAATTATATTCGCTAGCACTTTGTTGTTGGCTGCTTGTGGTAATGGAAATGGTGAAAGTACTGGAGAAGACACTCAAAATGGTGCGACTTCAGGCAATGGCGAAGAGGTTACTTTAGATGTCACTTGGCGTTATGCAGGAGATCCAGATAATATTGGAGATTATGTTAGAGAATTTTCAGATTGGTATTCAGATGAACAAGATGAAGTAGTCATTAATCCTGATCCTATTACTGCAAGTGAAGGTGATTATTTTAGTAATGTTTCTCTATCCTTACAATCTGCTGTTACAGCTCCAGAAATATTATCACAGGATACTTTTATGATTAGTTCTGATGCTAATGCTGGTTATTTAGTAAATTTAGATGACCTAGTAGCGGATTGGGATGAATGGGATAACTTTATTGAAAATATTAAAGATGGAGTATTAGGTGAAGATGGTAGTGTATATGGTATACCGACTACTACTGATTCAAGAGGTATTTGGTATAATAAATCAGTTTTTGAAGAAGCAGGACTACCAACAGATTGGCAACCTGAATCTTGGAACGACATTTACGAAGCTGCAGAAATGGTTAGAGATAACACAGAAGCTATTCCATTTTCAATGAACCTAGCAACTGTAAATGGTGAAGCTGTAACGATGCAGACATTCCAAATGTTGTGGTATGGAACGGGTGAAACTATGTATGATGAAGAAGCTCAACTATGGAATGTTAATGGTGAAGGAATAATTGAGTCACTTAGTTTTATTGATGAAATTATGAACCAACGTAATTTAGGCCCATCTTTATCTGTAGCAATTAACCAGAATTATGGATCAGTCATAATGCAAGACATGTTTCCTTCAGGTGCTGCAGCGATGGTGTTAGATGGAAGTTGGAATATGTCTCACTTTGTAGAAGGTGGAACAGCTGAATTTGATAATCCAGAAGATGAGATTGGATTTGCTATGATGCCGACCCAAGATGGAAGTGGTGATGGTTTTATAACTATGGCGGGAGGATGGTCATGGGCAATTCCTGAAAATTCACAGCACCATGAAGAATCATGGGAAGCTATTATAGCAATGAGTACGGAAGAGTGGCAAACAAGAAGAGCAATGAAAGAAGGAACTTTAACTGTACGACAAGATAGTGCCGAAAGTGAAGAGTATGCTGACCGACCATTTGTAGAAACAGCTACTGAAGCCTTGAATTATGCTCATTTTAGACCAAAACATGATTTGTATCCTAATATTTCAATATTCATACAAAATGCAGTGGAAGCCGTAGCAACTGGCAATATGACGCCTGAAGAAGCAGCAGAAGATTACAGAAATAATGTCGTTGATTTAGTAGGAGAAGAAAACACTTATTAATTGATAATTTGCAGAAAGGAGACAATTGTCTCCTTTCTTCCATAAACAAGTAAAAGGGGCGATAAAATGGCTAGTTATGCGGCCGATAAAAAGCACAAGAGACTCTCAGATAATACAAAGACTTCTATTTTCTTGTCTCCAGCATTTGTAGTTCTTGCAATATTTTTCTTGGTACCGATGGTTTTGACTATTGTATTCGCTTTTACAAATTTAGCCTTAACAGGATTTCAAGCCCAGCAACTTCAATTTGTAGGTTTTGATAATTTTGTTAGGATGTTCAATGATAATCAACTCTATAGTAGTATTATTCTAACTCTCATTTTCGTTTTCTTTTCAGCGATATTAGGTCAATGTTTAATGGGGTTTATCATTGCTTTTATGATGAAAGGTAAAAATTCTACCTTTAGAAGAATTATAGGGATAGCAGTAATTGCTGCCTGGGTGACACCAGAGGTGGTGGTAGGTTTTGCATGGACTATATTTCTGGGAGACAGTGGGACTGTAAATAATGTTCTTACTTTTTTAGGACAATATCTTCCGTTTTTACCTCAGGAACCAGTGGCTTGGCTTTTTCAATACCCAATGGTGAGTGTTGTAGTAGCTAATATTTGGAGAGGGACTGCTTTTTCAATGATGGCTTTCCAAACAGCTCTTGATGATATACCAACTGAAGTGGAAGAAGCAGCTATTATGGATGGAGCTTCAAGATGGAAATCAGTATGGAATATTACAATACCTATGGTAAAAGGAACGATAGTGACTAATTTATTGCTAGTTACATTACAAACACTAGGAGTATTCACACTTATTTACACTATGACTGGCGGAGGGCCAAGTGGCTCGACTATGACTTTACCAGTCTACATGTACCAACAAGCTTTTGTTAGTTTCCAACTAGGCTATGGAACAGCCATATCTTTAGTTTTATTACTCATAGGGGCTATATTTAGCTTATTCTATATTAAATTCTTAAAAGTTAAAATTTAGGGGGAAACAAAATGAATGTAAGTAAGACAGAAAAAACAATTCACCACATTGTGTTAGTGATTGTAGCTTTGTTATTTGTTCTTCCTCTAATTTGGATGCTTGTAGCTTCTGTGGACACAAATGCTATACAATCACTTAAAATTCCTGACGAAATAACAATGGAAAATTATTTAAGTATTATTCAAGATCCAGCAATTGTACGCTCTTTTGGCATTGGACTTTTATTATCTGGTGGCCAATCTATAATAGTGGTTATCATTGCTGTCTTGGCAGCATATCCTTTATCTAGATACAGAGCAAGCTATAAAAAGCCGTTCTTGTACACTATTTTATTTTTAACCTCATTACCCATGACAGCTGTAATTGTACCTGTGTTTCAATTATTCTTGTTACTAAGATTTGAAGATAATTTGATAGCTGTTATGTTTTTCCTAATAGGATCTGCCTTACCTTATGCAATATGGATGATGAAGAATTTCATGGACTCTGTGCCTATTGAGCTAGAAGAGTCTGCGTGGGTGGATGGCGCATCGGTTGCTACTGGCTTAAGAAAAGTAGTAGCTCCATTAATGGTACCGGGGATGTTTACTGTATTAATCTTCACGTATACTGGAAGTTGGGGGAACTTTTTTGTTCCGTTTATTCTATTATCTTCACAAGATAAAATGCCAGCATCGGTTACTATTTTCCAATTCTTTGGAAACTATGGATTAATCCAATACGGCAGATTAGCTGCATTTTCAGTACTATATACCATGCCAGTAGTCATACTGTATTATATTGCTCAGCGGTATATGTCTGCAGGCTTTAGCTTTGGCGGGGCTACTAAAGGATAATTAGTTACACTATAATATTTTTTTGGGGTGATTTAATGTTATTCAAATTAGAAAAACTGACAAATCGAGTACTTGAAATCGAACCACTTCGTTATAAAAATAGAAAACCAATCAAGGGATGGACTATCCACGAAGATGAGAGTAAAAGTGAGAAATATCCTCCACAAAACGTTTCTGAAAAGGCAGAAAAGTTAACTGTTAATCGTTTATGGGAAGGTAGAGATCGGTATTTCTGGATTATGGGTGAAGTAGATGTGCCAGAAGTGTCAAATGAAGAGGACTTTGTACTATTATTTGATTTTGGTAAATCATCGGAAGGAAATAATTCTGGATTTGAAGCAATGTTATATATAAATGATGAACCTTATCAAGCAGTTGACGGAAATCATAAGGAAGTATTTATTGATAAATCATTTGCAAATCAAACCATAAGTGTAGCCTTAAGACTATGGGGAGGTTTGGAAGGAGGGGGAGTTGCAGGAGAAATTTGGCATTTATTTAAATATGCTGACTCTTCTGTTTTATGCCATAGTACTGATGATTTATACTACACTGCCTTAGTCATCATAGAGACTATAGAGATATTAGATGAAAATGATTCTGACCGAGTAAATCTATTAGAATTATTAGATGATACATTTAAGAAAGTAGATTGGTCTGACGAAGGAAGTCCATCATTTTATGATTCAGTTGAGAAGGCGAATCACTATTTACAAAACGGAATTGATAGTCTTGAAAAAAAATCAGATATAAATGTAACAATGGTTGGACATACACATATTGATGTGGCTTGGTTATGGAGATTAAAGCATACTCGTGAGAAAGCTGCTCGATCATTTTCAACAGTATTTCGTCTGATGGAGCAATATCCAGAGTATATATTTTTACAAACTCAGCCTCAATTGTATGAATATCTAAAAGAAGACTATCCAGAATTGTACGAGAAAATAAAAGAAAAAGTACGAGAAGATAAGTGGGAAATAGAAGGGGCTATGTGGTTAGAATCAGATGCTAATATTCCCTCTGGAGAATCACTCGTACGGCAACTATTATTTGGAAGTCGTTTTATGAAAAAAGAATTTAATCATGAAACGAAATATCTGTGGTTGCCTGATGTTTTTGGTTATTCATGGGCATTGCCTCAAATCTTAAAAAAGTCGGGAATCGATTTGTTTATGACGACTAAAATTAGTTGGAGTCAACTCAATAGAATGCCCAATGACACTTTCTATTGGAAAGGATTAGATGGCTCAGAAATTTTAACTCACTTTATAACGACACCAAGTTCTAAAGGTTCAGAAGAATTTTCTGCTTACACCTACAATGGTGAAATTAATCCTTACACTGTTAAAGGTGTTTATGATAGTTATAGAGATAAAGATATTAATAAAAATCTGCTTATTGCCTATGGTTACGGCGATGGTGGTGGAGGAGTTAATCGAACACATCTTGAAAAAGCTAGAAGAATTCAAAGATTACCTGGACTACCGAATTTACAACCTGGAAAAGCTGGGAAATACTTTAAAGAATTAGAAGAAACGATAGAAGAAGCTAAGAAAAAAGGAAAGTATGTTCACACATGGGATGGCGAGCTCTATTTAGAGCTACACCGAGGAACATATACATCTCAAGCAAGAAATAAAATGTGGAATAGAAAATTAGAGTTAGCTTATAGAGATGCAGAGATTTTGTGGGCTTGGGGGAATACATTGACACAAGAAGAATTTCCGCAAGCAGAATTAAATGATGGATGGAAGATTATACTACGTAATCAGTTCCATGATATTATCCCAGGGTCTTCTATTAAAGAAGTGTATGAAGATTCAGAAGTTGAGTATCAAGAAGCCAAAGATACTGTAGATAAGCAAATAGATAAATTCTCTGAATTACTTGATAAAGAAACTTCCGTTTGGACTGTATTTAATACAGCTTCATGGAGTAGGGATGAAATTATTAGTTTGAGTAGTACTGATTATGAAAATGGATATTTCATTGATGAACAGGACAATACACTGAAGACAGTTCAAGTTGATGGGCAGATACACGTATATATTGAAAAAGTACCTCCACTTGGAAGCAAAGCTATTTATTTTAAAGAAGGAGAAGCAGTATCAAATAATGCTCATCCTTTTTCATCTAGAGAAAATGGAATAGACACACCTTTTTATACTATAGAATGGAATGAAGATGGACATTTATCTTCTATTTATGATAAAGAACATACTCGTGAAGTTCTGTCTGCTAACGGTACTGGAAATGTATTCCAATTATTTGAAGATAAGCCATTAGCATGGGATGCATGGGACATCGATATATTTTATCAAGAAAAAGGGAAAAATCTAACAGCTGACTCAATTGTTATAAAAGAGGTAAATGAACTCTTTGCAGTTATTGAGTTCACTTACAATTTTGGATTTTCATCTATAAAGCAAGATATGAAAGTATATTGTGATAGTAGACGTATTGATTTCTCGACAAACGTGAATTGGAAAGAGCGCCAACAATTACTAAAAGTTAAATTTGACGTAGATGTTAGAGCTACCGAGGCAACCTATGACATTCAATACGGAAATGCTAAGCGTCCAACACATTGGAATACAAGTTGGGAAATGGCGAAATTCGAAACTGTTGGTCACCAATGGGCTGATATTTCAGAAAAAGGCTACGGAGTCAGCCTTCTAAATGATTCGAAGTATGGATATGATATAAAAGATTCTACTATGCGCTTATCACTTCTTAAAGGACCAATCTATCCTGATCCAGATGCGGATATAGGGGAGCATTCATTTGTTTATTCATTGTATCCCCATGAAGGAGACTATGTTGAAGGAAGAACAGTTGAAACTGCTTGGGCTCTCAATTCTCCACTTAAATTATTAAGTGGAAAATTCAATAGTAATCAATTTATCGAAATCGAAAGCGATGAGTCAGTGATAATTGACACTATAAAAAAAGCAGAAGATAATAATGGTGTAATTATAAGACTCCATAACTTCACTGGAGGAAGACAGACAGTTTCACTTTCTCCAAAATTTAACTATCAGACTTGGCAGGAGACCAATTTGATGGAAAAGCCAATCTCCGAGAAAATTAAAGAAAACACAAAGCCTATTAGCTTTGATTTGAAGCCTTATGAAGTTAAGACTTTTTTAATAGAATAAATCAGACGGTTAAATTTGCACGGACTACACCTTAAAAGGGGTAGTCCGTATATCTTTTATGAAAGTTAAACATAGTAATCAAAAGAGTGATGAAGCTATTTAAGAAGAAAGTACTTTTAGTGGATTTAGAAATTTGAAACTACTAATGAAAGCGTTGACAAAAATATCGATTATAATCATAATAGAGGAAGAGACAGTCAAGTAAGCTCTCAAAGGAGAACTTAAAACAAGCAGTGTTATAGAAAGTGGTGATTTAAGAATATTAAATTGACAAAAGTTGAATAAAGCACTTAGTAGCCTAGCCATTAGAGTTTATAGTCACAGAAGATTTTTTCTCAAGAAGATAGTAACGCAATAAAGTCATATCAAATTATAGAAGGGAGATTCAGATTAAAAGAACGTTTTAAAATATATTACTCTATTGAAAAATTTTTGTTAAGGAGACTACTTATGATTAGAAATGAATACCCAAGACCACAGTTCGTAAGAAAAGATTGGATAAACCTAAATGGGGAGTGGGATTTTACCTACGATGATGAAAATAAAGGATTAAAAGAAAAATGGTATTTGTCAGATAAGCTTTTTGATAAGAAAATAGAAGTACCTTATGTTTATCAGTCTAAATTGAGTGGTATTAACGACCAAGGAAACCATGAGACTGTATGGTACAAGAAGGAATTTACACTTCCAGATGGATATAAAGAAAAAGAATTAATCCTTCACTTTGGTGCTGTGGATTATTACGCTGAGGTTTTTATTAATGGGCATAAAGCTGGTGAACACAAAGGAGGACACACATCCTTTTCACTTGATATAACTCCCTATATAACAGGAAATGAAGAAATAATTGTGATTAGAGTCCATGATCCTAGAACAAATGAAATGATACCTCGAGGTAAACAGATATGGGAAGAGAAACCATTAGGCATATGGTATACAAATACCACTGGTATTTGGCAATCGGTTTGGATAGAACCCGTAAATGAAAATCATATTCAATCTATCTATTTTACACCAGATATTGATTCAGGACAGGTTCAAGTAAAAACCTATTTAAATGGAACTGTAGAGAATAAAAAAATAGAATATACCGTTTCCTTTAAAGAAAAAACTATCATTAAGACTACATTTGATCTGTACTCTTCTATTCATACAGCTTCCTTTGATATTCATCAGAAGACTATCTTTAGGACATCTCATCACCACAATGGATGGCATTGGACACCAGAGACTCCCAATTTATTTGATGTAGAAATCAAATTACTAGAGAATGAAAATATATTAGATAATGTAAAGTCATATTTTGGAATGAGAAAGATTCATACTGAAAATGGTTTGGTTTACCTAAACAATAAACCTTATTATCAAAAACTGGTTTTAGATCAAGGTTACTGGCCCGAATCTCTTATGACTGCACCAAGTGATAATGCTTTAAAATATGATATTGAAATTTCAAAGGAAATGGGGTTCAACGGTTGTCGAAAACACCAGAAAGTTGAAGATCCACGCTTTCTTTATTGGGCAGACAAATTAGGGTTTTTAGTTTGGGGGGAGTCTGCTTCTGCACAATTTTTTGATGAGAGCTCCGTACCATTAGCTACAAACGAGTGGTTGGAAATTATTAAAAGAGACTACAACCACCCATCTATTGTAACTTGGGTTCCGTTCAACGAGAGTTGGGGTGTAAATGATATAGGAAGGGATAAACAACAACAACACTATTCACTTGGATTATACCACCTCATTCATAGTTTAGATACAACGCGTCCTGTTATTTCTAATGATGGATGGGAAATGACTCGGTCAGATATAGGCGCGGTACATCACTATGGACATGGAGAGGCAGAAGAAAGAGAAAAGTATGAGAAGTTTAAATTTGATATAAGAATTTTAGATGCTATTCTCGATTCAAAGTCTGCTAATCGCTCAATCTATGCTAGTGGATTTTCCCATCAAGGTGAGCCTATTCTTTTAACAGAGTTTGGTGGTATTGGATATAAAAAAGGCGAGCAAGAAGGTTGGGGATACTCATCAGTAGATAATGAAGAACAGTTTTTATCAGAATATAAGAGAGTAATAGAAGCTGTATATGATTCAGAAGTTATAGCAGGGTTTTGCTATACTCAATTATATGATGTAGAGCAAGAAATCAATGGGCTGCTAACATACGATAGAAATCCCAAAGCAGATGTAAGTAAAGTAAAAGAGATCAATAATTCACCACATTTTAAATTTAAAAAAGGGTAATAAATAGTCAAGTCCTATATTACGTTTTAGATTATGATGTGTGATAAAATCACGATAAGTAATTACTAATATTAGGAGGTTTTCATGATGCCAAATCCGAATGATCCTACAAACATTAATTCACCATACCCTGCAGGCACTAATTACAAACCAGAAAATATTGATTACAAAGACGAAGATAAAGTGTTCGAGAATCCAGAGGGAGATGATGAAATTACTCCATCGAATGTAAAAGAGAGTTCAGAAGAGCCAAAGGACGAAGATTTTGATTCATTTAACCTAGATAAAGTAGATGAGTTAGAAAAAGCAAAAAAGAAGAAAAAAGAGTGATTTTATCTTATTGGTTAAGATTTTCACCAATTATTTTATCCCCTTTTAGGATTGATAAAATTTAATGTATACGAAAAATTACTATTATAAGAGGTACTGTGATTTGAAACAAGGAAAAACACCATTATTTATAGTCACAGGTGCGAGTGGTGTTGGTAAATCTACTGTCGTCCCTTTCTTAAGAAAAAAATCCTGATATACAATTATTCGATATAGATAGTATTTATGGTGAGGTTACAGATTGGCGGGAAATTAAAAATATTTGAGTAATTGTTGCTAGTGAACTCGCCCAAAATAACACAATGACTGTTTTATGTGGAACGGTTATGCCTTGGAATATTGAAAAAAACATCCATTTTCAGACTTTTAGTCAGGTTTACTTTATTAATCTTCATTGTGACGATAAACTTCGTGAAAAACGATTAAAATATAGAGGTTGGTCAGATAATTTAATTCTTAAACATAAAGTTTTGCTCAATGGTTAATTGATAATGCAGATAAAGCCTACCATCCAAAAATGATCACTGTAAATACCACTGCACGTAGTGTCGAAGATAGAGGTGATAAAATCGATAATTGGATGCGTGAATGTATTGAAACTGAGAATATAACGTTTTAACATTGTGAAATAAAAAGAGAAGTCTCATTTCTTAGGAGACTTCTCTTTTTCATGATTGCTATCGTTGAGGGATTGAGAATAATATAAAGTACAATCTATATCTTGAGGGTAATTACCAAAGCTCTTTCCATATATAGTTAATCCACCTACATTTTTTGCACTATCCTTTACTTCAAACCGAAAAGTTATTAAGTTTTCACTGAAATCAATGTCATTTATTGTTGTATTAGATATCAACTCACCATCCATATTAGTTTGTGTAGAATTGATTCTCAAATTTTTCAGCAAACCGTATTGACTATTGGTATCAGGCCACCAATTAGGCGTTAACTTTCCACGAACATCGGAATAATTACCTGGAACAGTCCAAGTACCCACCTCCATATCATTTACATAGAAAGTAATATCTGAAGGCCAATTATCATTTGATCCTGGGAATTCGGAAGAAATTTCAAAGCTTAATTCAAGTACTTCTGGTTTCTCATTATACTTCAGTAAATTGGGGATTTTATATTCTACGAAACCTGAAGTAAACCAAATAATCTCTGCTTTAACTCTTTCTGGATCCATAAAATACATTGTATCATCTGGTATACCAATTACTTTGTTTCTAGTGGACAGTCCACAAGTAGGAGTCACTTTATAATTTGTATAATGACCTAATTGAATAGTCTGTGTGTGTTTTGAGAACTTTGGATATATAACTGAAGGAAAAGTAATGTACAATTTTTCAATAGCCAGCGCACACATTTTTTGACTCCCGAATTTTCCAGGTATGCGATATGATTTTATTAATTTTGCTTCTTCTAACTTTTTTATATGTCTAGAAACTATCGCACTTGACATAAAGAGTTCATTCGATAAATCTTTTATGTTTTTATCTTTCTCAGATAAACTATGTATAATATTTATCCGTGTATCGCTAGATAACGCTTCCAGAATAGTTAATGATTCTTTTGATAAATTAATCTCCATATCATTAGGCACCCCACTTAGTTAATCAATTAGTTAACTAACTCAAATGATTAATAGACTTTAAAAAAGTTAATTAACTCTTTAGTAAATACAGTATATATAATGTAAATAACTATTGCAACATTATTATGTTAACGCTATCATAAAGATAAATAAAAGTATAAAGTAAGACATAAAGGAGCGATTAACCAGTGGCAATAGATATAAAAAAGTATTTTAGGAATGAATACCCAAGACCTCAATTTGAAAGAAATCAATGGGAAAATCTTAATGGCCTATGGAGTTTTGCTTTCGATGATAATAATTTGGGAGAAAAGGAAAAGTGGTATAAAGGAAAAAAATTTCATAAAAAAATTAATGTACCATTCACATACGAAACAGAGGCCAGCGGAATAGGTGACAAGGAATTCCACCCCTATATTTGGTACCAACGAGACATAGTCTTAGATGAAGACAGTGTAAAAAACAAAGAAGTTATACTAAGATTTCAGAGATCCGATTATTTGACTAAAGTTTGGGTTAACAGTAAATTTGTCGGAGAACATAGAGGAGGGAATGCTGCTTTTGGGTTTAATATAACTCATGAACTAGAAGTTAATAAAGAAAATTCAATAGTGGTTAAAGTAGAAGATAGCTTTGATACTGCACAACCAAGGGGGAAGCAAAAATGGGTTAATGATAATTTTGGTTGTTGGTACACTCAAACAACTGGAATTTGGCAAACTGTGTGGTTAGAATATTTAAATCCTATTCACCTAGATTATACAAAAATAACACCTAATTTTGATTCTAATTCTGTTACTATAGACTATTCATTGACGCCATTTCAGAAGGAAGATGTTACCGTCAAGACTAAAGTAAGTTATAAAGGTACGGAAATAAGAACTTTAAATTATAAAACGAAAAGAAAAGAGTTTCAGTTAACCTTTGATTTAATAGATGATGAATTCGAATGGGGGGTACATGTTTGGTCACCAGAAAACCCTAACTTGTATGATTTATCATTTGAGGTTATAGTGGACAACCAATTGAAAGACAAAGTAAATTCTTACTTTGGTTTGAGGAAGATATCAATTTCTGATGGGCAAGTATTATTAAATAATCAACCTATTTATCAAAAGCTATTATTAGATCAAGGATATTGGCAGGAATCCATGTTAACACCCCCTTCAGAAGAAGCTATTATAGAAGATATTGAAAAAACTATTGCAATGGGTTTTAACGGTGTTCGAAAACACCAAAAACTTGAGGATAACCGTTTCTTATACTGGTGTGACAAAAAGGGCCTCTTAGTATGGTCAGAAATGGCAGCAACCTATTCTTTTACAGATCAAGCAATTGATAACTTTACAAAAGAATGGCTAGACATTATAAAAGAAAATTACAATCATCCGTCTATCATAACTTGGGTACCTTTCAATGAATCCTGGGGAGTCCCAAATATTAAAACTGAGAAAGATCAACAAGCTTTTACTCAAGCGATTTATTACTTGACTAAATCTTATGATAAAGAAAGACCAGTAATTGTGAATGATGGATGGGAACACACTATTTCTGATATTATCGCTCTCCATGACTACGAAGAGTTAGGATCAGTCTTTAAAGAAAGATATCAAGATAAAGATAATATAGTCGAAAATAAAATACCACATAATGGATTTAAATATGCTTTCGCAGATGGTTTCAAATATAATGGACAGCCAGTTATTATCACCGAGTATGGTGGAATTGCGTTTAATGAAGAACAAGGCTGGGGATATGGTAATCAGGTTAATAATGAAAGCGAATTCTTAGAAAGGTATAGCAACATAACCGACGCTATAAAAAATACACCTTACATTGTAGGTTACTGCTATACTCAAACGACTGACGTACAACAAGAAATTAATGGGTTGTTAAAAGCTGATCGAACTCCAAAAATTGCTTTAGAGAAAATTAAAAAGATTAATGATTCTAAACCAAATTAAAATATTAGAAAATAAAAAGGAGTGTTTTACATGTTGAAAAGAAGTGTTAAAATTGCAGCTTTAGGTATGGTTGGACTAGTATTAAGTGCTTGCGGAGAATCTAGTAATCCAAATGAAATTACATTTTGGAACCCGTTCACTGGCCCAGATGGAGAGAATATGCAGGCGATTATTGATGAATACAACTCGACTGATCCAGAATATCCCATAAATAATATATCAATGGCAGAAGGAGACATGTACTCAAGAATTCCGACTGTAGTTAACTCAGGAAGTGGAATACCAGATTTAAATATTGTGCATGCTGAACGTGTAGTACAATTTAAAGATGCAGATTTACTAACATCTTTTGATAGTTATCTTGATGGGTATGATAATATTTCAGAAGAAAATTATGTATCAGAAGCTTGGAATATTGGTGATATTGATGGTGAACGTTGGGGAGTTCCTTTAGATATTCATACATTCGTATTGTACTACAATCCTTCGTTAGTTGAACAGTATGGACCAGATGTTTTAGATGATAATGTTGTGACTTTTGATGAAATAAGAGAAGTGGCTGCTGCAGCTGAAGGTGATGGAGTAACTGCCCTAGGGTTAACTTGGATGAGGCCGACATTCTATTCATTATTCGCTCAACATGGTGGAGAATTACCTGAAGATAGTCAATCTCCAGATTTAAATACTGATGCAACGATAAATGCTTTGCAACATTATGTTGATTTATACGAAGATGGGATTACTAATGAAGAAGGGACAGACCCTCTTCAAATGTTCTTAACCGACGAGCTAGTATTCTGGCCAGAAGGTATATGGATGCAGAATGAGTTGATTAATTCAGAAGCTGATTATGGAATGGTTCATTTCCCACAAATTTCAGATGATGAAAGCGAAGCGGTGAACTGGGCATCTTCTCATCAGTTCGTCATGTTTAATAATGATGATAGGGATGAAGAGAAAACCCAAGGGGTTATTGACTTTATAGACTGGATTAGAGATAACTCTATTGAATGGGCAAGAGCCGGACAAATCCCAGCAACTCTGCAACTTTTGGAAGATCAAGAGTATGTAGATATGCCTCAATCATTCTTTGTGGAAACAGAAGAAAGACAAGATTCTATGAGAATTTTCGATTATAAATATTATGGTTACACATCTGAGTGGTTAGATGCTAATGTATTTGATGTTGTATTTGGAAGAATTGATGTAGAGGAAGCTGCTGCAGACTTTGAACGTGAAGTTCATGACATGATAGACCAAGACAGTACTGGACTCGAAGCTCTCCAACAAGACGAAGATGAAGGTGCTGAAGGAGAAGAAGAGACTGACGAATAATCTTAGTGAAGCATTCTAATAATTTAATTTAGTGACTGTCAATTGCTCCGAAATTATTTCGGAGCAATTGACTTAATTCCTAATTAAAAAAGGAGAATACCTATGCAGCAAACTCAAACGAATACTCATACTGATACAGGTAGGAATAGAAGTAGATTTAATAAATACATGCCGTACTTATTCATCACACCTCACTTAATCTTTTTTCTCATATTTTTCTTAATCCCAAGTGTATTTGGGATTTATATTTCATTTACTGACTGGAATTTATTTGGTACCCCCAATTTTGTAGGGTTACAAAACTATGAAACTATTCTTTTTAATGAAGGAAGTACGTTTAATACACAACTATACAATGGTTTATTCAATACTTTTAGATTTGTACTTTATGCTGTACCGTTTTGTATAATTGTTCCGCTACTATTAGCTACTGCATTAAATGCAAAGCCGAGATTGCACAAGTTTTTCCAGTCTCTTTTCTATTTACCAACACTTTTTGCTATTTCTGCAGTCACACTAATATGGTCTATAATGTTTAATGCCTCACACGGACCAATTAATAATATATTTGATTTAAATACATTGTGGACATCTACTCAACCTTACGCTTGGATTGTCATTGTAGTAGTAACCGTATGGTGGACAATTGGAGGAAATATGATTATTTACCAAGCAGCTTTAAACGGGATTCCTAAGGATTACTACGAGGCTGCAGATATTGATGGAGCGAGCAGTGTACAAAAATTCTTTAAAATAACATTACCATCTATCAGAGGACAATTGCTTTATACTATTGTTATGACAACAATTGCACAGTTTAATATTTATGGACAGCCTTTGATGCTGACTGGAGGAGGACCAACGAATAGTACGAGAGTTTTGCTCATGTACATTCAACAAAACGCTTTTGGATCTGGGCAATCTATTGCTGGTATAGCCTCAGCGATGGCAGTCATTTTAGGAATATGTATTATGATTGTCTCTGCGTTACAATTTTTCTTCTTAACTAGAAATGATAGAAAATGATTTTAACTGTTATGTAGGATGAAGACTAAGGAGCGATACTTATGTCAAAAAACAAGTGGATATCCAAAACGATTGCATTACTTTTTTTAATTTTTATGGGCATAATTTGGATTACTCCTCTAATATGGGGTGTATTAACATCTTTTAAAACTCAAAGAGAAATATTAACTGCCGGATTTAATCTTTTGCCTGTAAACTGGGTTTTAGACAATTATACACATTTGTTAGTAAATAATAGGAGTACACCATTGCTTAGATGGTTTACCAATTCAATGGTTATCTCAGTTTCTCATACATTAATAGTACTTGTAGTTGTATCATTAGCTGCTTTTGCTTATAGCAGGCTACGATTTAGAGGAAGGGATCCTTTATTTATGTTTCTGTTAGCTACTATGATGTTTCCAGCCGTAGTAAATCTCATACCGTTATATGTGATCGTTGATCGATTAGGATGGGTAAACACTCCGTTAGCTATGATTTTTCCAGGAGTAGCAGGGGTTTTTAACATATTTTTGGTCAGACAATTTATGAATAATATTCCTATCCAGTATGATGAAAGCGCAAGGATAGATGGAGCAAGTGACTTGAAAATTTACTTTAGTGTTATTTTGCCGCTCGTTAAACCTGTTTTGTTAGTAGTCGCATTGTTTTCATTTACCGGCTCTTGGAATGATTTCCTGTGGCCTACAATTGTAGTTAATGATGTAAATAATATGCCGATTACACCTGGATTGCAACTTCTTCAAGGTCAGTATCAAGCGCAACCAGGAATGCTAATGGCAGGTGCATTAGTCGCTTTAATTCCCACGTTCTTATTATATTTATTTGCACAGAAATACTTCTTACAATCTATGTCACTTTCTGTTGGAGTGAAAGGATGAGATTATAATGACTAGAAAGACCGAAAGACTTTTAATGAAAACAGTGGGTTTTTGGCAAATATGTCATGGTCTTTTTACCATTGTTTATTATAGTATAATTAATAGAAACGCTTTGACCACTCAAATGTATCATCAGTTTGGAACGGCAAATGATATAAAAGCACTTTTAATATTTATAAACATTTTTGGAACAGTAATGATGGGGATTGGGTTATTTAATTTGGTCGCTGAAAAAAATTATATGAAAGACAATTCCATTAACAAAATTGGTATATGGTTGTTAGTAAATGCTGTTTTTTCTTACCTTATAATGGATATGATAAGCCTTGTTTTAGGTATGAGTGCTACTGTGATTTATTTTGCTAAGAATAAATCTATTCGTGTATCATCACTAGAAAAAAAGTCTGGATAAATAAAGGTGAAGATATGAAATTAAAAATGCTTTTTCTATTATTATTTAGCACTACACTAATCGGTTGCGACTTATTGAAGGAAGATGTTTACTATCAAAACCCTATTGGTGAGATGATAGATATAGGAGATCCTTATGTCTTAAAATACAATGATACGTATTATATGTATGCAACATCACTTCCAGGATCTGGTTTTTTAGTATGGCAGTCGGATAACTTAGTTGATTGGGATAGTGGTACTGTAGCATATGCACACAGTCAGCAAGATGAACGATGGGCTACAGGAGATTTCTGGGCTCCAGAAGTTATATACCATGAAGATTTATTTTACATGGTATACAGTGCGAGAGACCAATCAGGTAGCTTAAAAATGGCTATTGCCACAAGTGAATCTCCAACTGGGCCGTTTATTGATCAAACAGTGGATTTAATTAATCTACCGGGTTCCTATATTGATGGACACTTTTTTATCGATGATGATGGAACACCGTACATGTATTATGTAAAAGATAATTATGAGAATATAGTAGATGGGAATAATGTGAGTCATATTTATGTACAAAAAATGACTGATGATTTATTAGAAGTAACCGGAGAGCCCGAACTCCTATTAGTTCCTGATCAAGCGTGGGAAAATCCTAATGCAAATTATCAATGGAATGAAGGCCCTTATGTAGTTAAAAATGAAGGCCTATATTACCTTATGTATTCTGCTAATGTTTATTCGAGTCCTGATTATGCTATTGGGTATGCTGTGTCTGACCAACCAACTGGACCATTTGAAAAGTACGAGAATAATCCAATATTATCAAAGGACTTAGAGAACGATATCTCAGGTCCTGGGCATAATAGTGTGACAGTTGGATTGGATAATAGTACCTTATATGCTGTTTATCACATTCACACGGATCCTCACAATCCAAGTGGAAATAGACGGCCAGCAATTGACCGTTTATATTTCGAGAATGGTGAATTGAAAATAGATGGACCTACAAGTGACGAACAAAAATTGCATTAATAAAAGAGACGTTTATATACAGTAAAGAGGTAAGCTAATTACTTACACAATACCTCTTTACTGTATTTTTGTATATTCAAATATACTATGAAAAATAATACTATAAAAAGTGAACTTTAAATTGAGGTAGTATCTTTTATACATATATATTCTTATCATTTAAGAAGAAACACACATTAAAACATCGTCTGACCCAATGTTATACTTGTATCAATACTAACACTTTTACAAGTTCGTATTTAATAAGGATAGGGAGAAAACCTTAATAATACATAATTGTAAGCGTATAATAAACATAAAAAAGGAGAGAATCACTTGAAAAAGAAAAAAGTTTTAATGGGGTATTTTAGTTCAGAGTCAAACGAGCATTCTCAGTCACTCATGTCATTTAATAAATTTATATTTAAGTTCGGTAATGACATGCTGGATTCTATGCGTGTGAGAGATTTATTTGAAACGTCCAATATTGATCTTGTGCCGTCCATTTTTGCCAGAGGGCATCCTCATGGACCAGTTACAAAAGATGCTTTCGATTTTATTCTGTCACGTTTTAAACAAGAGGTTCAAGAAAATCTGCATGAGATTGACGGTATTTATCTTTTTTTACATGGTGCCAGTAAAGTTCTAGGCTTAGAAGGAGATTCTGCGGAACATGCTATAGTAAGAGAAATCAGACGTATAACAGGACCTCATTTACCGATAGCTTTAGTCATGGATCCGCATGGGAATATATCGGATGAGCTGGTTAATAATGTCCAGATATTACGTTGCTATAGACATTCTCCTCATATCGATGTGCAGGAAACCTTTGAATTTGTAGCGGAAAAATTTATCGACTTACTGAATGACAGAAGAGATATTAGACCCGTTTACTATAGAGTGCCTATGATGATGGACGGTGAACGTAGCGTATCATTTGTTGAACCGATGAAGTCTATTAATCACATGTTAGATGAAGCAGAGGCAACTGGTCGAATACTGAGTGCCTCGTATCATATTGGCTACATTCGTCACGATGGTGATAAGAATGGAAACGGAGTAGTAGTTGTCCCTAAAAAGAAAAGCGATACGGAGTTTGCACGAGAATGGGCTTTGAAAATTAGAAACTACGCATATAGCCGACGCTATGATTTTGAGTTTTATGGAAATGTAGAAGAGCCATCTGATGCTGTGCGTATTATGACAGAGTATGATGGGAGACCACTTTTTATCACTGATTCAGGAGATAATGTCGGATCAGGGGCAGATGGATTCAATACTATTTTATTGAGAGAAGTTTTAAAACTAACTGACTTCAACAATAAGAATTATTTGTTTGCAGGCATTATCGATCAAGAAGCCCATGCCTATTTAGGTAAACATGAAGTAGGAGACACAGTGGAGTTTACTTTAGGTAAAAATGTCCATGAGTATTCAAAAAAAGTCCCGATAAAAGGGCGATTGGTAGCCAAAGGACTAGGGAGTAAAGCCTACCGAAATAAGACAGATATCGGAACTGTTTATACAGTGAAAATGGATGATTATCCAGTAAGTGTCATCGTAGAATTCGATGCGATTCAATACTTAATGCCTGAACAATTTGAGGAAAGTGGGTTGAATATAGCTGACTATGATGTATTTATAGTGAAACAAGGTTATATTTCAGAAGAATTTAGAACTATTTCTCCATACTGTATCATGGCACTGACTGAGGGACCGACGAATCAACGGACAGAGAATTTAACATTTAAGCGCATCCCTCGTCCGATGTTTCCATTTGATGATGTACCGATTGAAGAAATTTAAAGCGTAAATATAAGGAGAGATTTAAGTAGATATGGTATTACAAGGAATTAATGGAGAAATTAAAAACAATAGCTCAGATCAGTTACAGTCATGGTTAGACTTACATTATGGTCTGTTCATTCATTTAGGATTATATTCTCAGCTCGGCGGTATGTGGAAAGGTGAGCCTGTTAAAGTAGGTTACAGTGAACAGATTCAGATGTGGGCTGATATTCCGCAAGAAGAATATGCTGCTGTGTCAAAAGATTTTACACTAGAAAACTTTGATGCAAAAGCGATTGTTTCCTTAGCAAAGGAAGCTGGAATGAAGTATTTGGTTGTTACAAGTAAACACCATGATGGCTATTGCCTCTTTGATACGAAAACTACCGATTACAATGTAGTGAAAACTTCACCGTTTGGAAAAGATGTCCTACGTTTATTGGCAGACGAATGTCAAAAACAAGGATTGAAATTTGGTTTGTATTACTCATTAGTTGATTGGAATGAAGGACATGCTTTCGATCACAATAACAATAACAAGATACCAAAATCAATGGAGTCCTTAATTGAAGAGCAGTTGACAGAATTGATGACAGGTTATGGTGTTATTGCGGAAGTCTGGTTTGATATGGGGCACCCGACTGTAGAACAAAGCGAAAAGTTCTCTCATATTGTTCGCAAATATCAGCCAAAAGCAGGAATTAATGGACGTATATGGAATAACAAAGGTGACTTTAGAACGTTAAATGACAACCAAGTGCCTTACGATAAATTAGATGGACCATGGCAGACACCTGCTTCTATTTACCGTGAAACATGGGGATACAGAGAGTGGCAAGAGAGAGAAGATTTTGAACATAAAGTATTGAACTTGCTCCAAACACTGATATCCGTTCGCGCAAGAGGTGGAAACTATCTTTTAAATATAGGTCCAAAAGGCGACGGATCAGTCGTCCCCTTTGAAGCCGATGTATTAAAACAAATGGGGCATTGGCTGAAGCGACATAGAGATGCTGTAATAGGCACCCATCCGACACGCTTTGCTAAACCGGGTTGGGGAGAAATGACGGCTAAAAATAATCACTTATATTTGCATATTTTTGAACAGCCTGAAGATAAAAAGGTAAAGTTGAAAGGCTTAGTAACTGAAGTGGAAGAAATCACTGAAGATGGATACGATAAAGAGTTAGAATGGGATAAAGAAGATACTGAATTAGTTGTATACTTGCCAGACAAGCTTTCAGATCCTTTAGTGACGATTATAAAAGTAACTATGAAAGGAGAACTTCAGTTAGTTCCTGAACAGACTGTCGTGAGTGAAACAGATAGTTGGGTCCTTACTACTGATAAGTTAGAAAAAGGATTTAACTTTGTTGATGAGGGCAACTATACTAGCTTGGAAAAATCAAACATACGATTGTCAGGTTATTTCAAAAATAATGAAGCTGGAAACTACGTTATGAAAATGACAGGTCAATCCAATGAAACAATAGATTATCTCGTAAGCATAGGGCATTCCGATTTGGTTGTGACAGGCAAGGATTTAAATTTAAAGGAAATAGGACCATTTTCATTAGATAAAGATCAGCAAGTAGTTCCTGTTCACATTCGATTGTATGAGCCCCAGAATAAATATCAGGATTTAGAGTTAGAGTGTCACCAATTAACCATACAAAAAAATAAATAAACATTAGAGAAATGACAGCTTAAAAGCCTGTCATTTCTTTATTTGTATAAAGATAAATGAATTCAAGATATTATTCATACTTAAACATTATAAGAAAACGCTTGCAATTTGTCTCACTTTTTCTTATAGTATGTCTAAGAAGAAAAGATTGAAAAAATCTCAATTTGGTAAAATATCGTGAGGTGATTTAGTAAATCTTTAGTAGGAAAAATAAACTGAAAGGGGATACCTGTAGGTAGTTATATTTACAAGGAATGTCTTAATTATCTTCGATTCGTAAAGCTTTAAATAGTTTTTACACTTTTTCATGAATAAGAAACATTTTGTCATTGTTTGTTCAGAAACAATAAAAATGGAGGGAAATTATTATGATTAGTAAAAGAAACTTTTTAGCACTAGGTGCTTCTGCGTTACTCCTTTTAGCTGCTTGTGGAAATGGTGGCGGAAATGGCAATGGGAACGGAGACGGAAATGCAGATGGCGATGATTTTGAAGGTGCAAGTGATGATCCACAAGAATTAACAGTCTGGACTTGGGATCCTAACTTTAACGTAGTGGCATTAGAGATGGCAGAAGAAATTTACCAGGAAGAGAATCCTGATTTTTCTCTTAATATTGTAGAAAACTCCCAAGAAGATGTTGTCCAACGACTGAATACCTCACTGAGCTCAGGTGTTGAGACAGGTTTGCCTAATATTGTATTTATTGAAGATTATAGAGCACCGAGCTTTTTAAACTCATATGAAGGATCATTTTTACCCTTACAGGATCATTTTAATGTAGATGATTTTGCTGAGTATAAGATTGCGGCAGGTACCCATGACGGGAATGTTTATAATATCCCATTTGACAGTGGGGTTACTGGTAACTATGTCAGAACAGACTATCTGGAAGAAGCAGGCTATACATTAGAAGATTTAGAAGATATTACTTGGGATGAATATATAGATATCGGTATAGATGTCTATGAACAAACCGGCATAAGCTGGATTACAAATGACCACAGTGACTTAGGTATCATGCGTATTATGTTACAGTCAGCTGGTGTATGGTGGACAGAAGAAGACGGTGTGACCCCTTATATTGTAGATAACGAACCCCTAAGAAAATCATTTGAATACTATAAAGAAATGTTTGATGCAGGTATCATGAATGTTCATAACGAGTGGGATCAATTTATTCAAGCCTTTAATAACGGAGATGTTGTAACCGTACCTACAGGAAACTGGATTTCAGCCTCTATCACTCAAGAAGAATCTCAATCAGGTAATTGGGGTATTGCGCCGATTCCTAGAATGGATATAGAAGAAAGTGTAAATGCATCCAACCTTGGTGGTTCCTCTATATATGTGATGAATTTAGATGATAATGATTTAGCCATTGATTTCTTAGTCTCTACCTTTGGTTCAGATGTTCAGTTCTACCAAGATATTCTTGTAGAAATTGGAGCCGTTGGTGCATTTGAGCCAGCAGCTGCAGGTGAAGCCTATGAGTATGAAAGTGAATTCTATGGCGGACAACAAATTTATCAAGATTTAGCAGAGTGGACACAAGAAATTCCGGAAGTGGATTTTGGTCAAAGAACCTATGAAATTCAAGACATATTATCTGTAGCACTTCAAGACTATATCGGTGGAGCCGACTTGGATGATGTATTAGAAAATGCGCAGCAACAAGCAGAGTCATCTATGTAAGATGTATAGATAGATTTGATGGGCTCTTTCATTCTAACCTTTGAAAGAGCCTGTTCTTTTCTAAGAAGGGGGATACAGTTATGTCAAATGAAACAGTTAAGAAAAAAAAGAAGTCTTCAGGGAATCTAACTAGAAACCGAGCGATTATGAGCTGGATGTTTGTTATTATTCCAACCTTTTTTATCGTACTCTTTTATTTTTATCCTATGATTCAAGCATTCTGGTTATCTTTGCATTCAGGAGCAGGAGTCAATTTAGATTTTGTAGGAGGAGCGAATTATCAAAGGCTCTTTAATGACCAGGCCTTTATTGCAGCTGTCAGAAATACGTTCTTCTATCTGATATTTCAGATTCCGCTAATGATTATTCTGGCTCTGATTTTTTCAGTCGTTCTAAATCAGAAAACCTTAAAATTCAAAGGTATATTTCGTACCATTGTCTTTTTACCGGCCATCACATCATTAGTTGCTTACTCACTCGTGTTCCGTTATCTATTCGCAAACAATGGAATTATTAATCAGTTCCTGATGTTTATTAATATCATTGACAGTCCAATTATGTGGCTGGGAGATCCATTCTGGGCACGTGTATTGATTGTTATTGCAATAACGTGGCGATGGACAGGGTACAATATGATTTTCTACTTATCGGCTTTACAAAATATTGACCCTGGTATTTATGAAGCGGCTCGAATCGATGGAGCGAACGCTATCCAACAGTTCTTTAAAATTACCATCCCTATGTTAAGACCGGTTATCTTGTTTACATCCATTACCTCTACGATTGGGACTTTACAGCTCTTTGATGAGCCGATGAATATAACCGGTGGAGGACCGGGAAATGCGACGATGTCCATTTCTCAGTATATTTATAACTTATCATTCGAATATACACCAAACTTTGGCTATGCCGCTGCTGTTTCTTACAGTATTGTGGTGTTCGTTGTTATCCTATCGATTATTCAGTTTAGAGTAGGGAGGGAAAGAAAATGAGAAATAACGTAAAGACAAAGAAAGTATTTATGTATCTTTTCTTAATTCTCAGTTCGATAGCCTTTTTCTTCCCGTTCTATTTCTTAATTGTGAGTATCACGAATCCATCAGTAGATATTACTAGAGGACGGTTGCTACCTGGGGGACATGTAGTCGAAAACTTCAGAACCATGATAGAAGGGACAAATATTATTCAGGCCATTGGAAACTCAGCCATTGTGGCTGTGGGTCAAACCTTTTTATCCATCTTCTTGTCCTCTTTAGCTGGATACGGGTTCGAAATTCACCCAAGTAAAGGGAAAGAAATGGTTTATAATATTATTTTACTCTCTATGATGATTCCTTTCGCAGCCTTGATGGTTCCTCTATTCCGATTATTCGGAACCATTTCTAGCTTTGCACCTGCCATTGGAATAGATACTTTATTTGGTGTGGTACTTCCTTATGCTTCGACAGCGTTCTTAGTCTTTTTCTTCAGACAGAATACGAAAATGTTTCCGAGAGAGCTATTAGAAGCTGGAAGAATGGATGGTCTATCTGAGATTGGTCTCTTTACGCGAATCTATATACCGACCATGAAGACCACCTATGCGGCAGCTGGTATAGTCACGTTCATGAATGCGTGGAACAACTTCATGTGGCCATTGGTTATCTTACAATCGCCAAGTAACTACACTGTTCCGTTAGTTATTTCAGCTATGGGGTCCGGTTATACAATTGATTACGGGGCTGTGATGATAGCCATATTCATTACGACTATTCCAACAGCTATTATATTCTTCTTACTCCAAAAACATTTCGTTCAAGGAATGATTGGATCGATCAAATAAAAAAATATCTCGGCTGTCTAAAAACAGTCGAGATATTTTTATGCCTAATTGGATAGATTATTTACTCTGTCTTTAGTTAGATAGTAAGTTACAAACCCTATAAGCGAGCCATAAAAAGTTGGAATCAGAATTCTTAAGAAAGTGGCACTTAAGAGAGAAATCACCGTGACGACAGATATAAAAATAATGGAATGTTTTTTATGGCCAGAGATTAACTTAAAAGAAGCTGTAACCTTAGCCCGAACGGATGCTTTATAAATCGTCGTGAGAACTATAAAATATAGGGCTAGTAAAGCCAGTATCAAAAATAAAGCAAAGGCTATGAATGAAAGGATAAGTTGCCTCTGTAATGTAAAATAATAAAGCCCATAAAAGACAGCTGTCAGTGCGACACTGAATATTAGACCGCCTTTTAAACTGGCCCAGTAATGCTTTTTTAGTTGAGAAAAATAGGATAAGAAAACATCAACTTTTTCTCGAGCTTCTCTTTCCAATTTGATGACTCCTAACAGAGCAGTAGAGGCAGGAAAGAGCAAAAAAGCTATCAATGGAATAAGTAATAGCAAGTTAGTAAGAACTTCTCCTAAATTTTGAACATAATCAAAAGTAATGAGTACAATAAATATCGGGAAAGTCATAAGGAACCACAATAGGTTCATACCGAGGTATTTTAATAGAGTGAAGTGAGGTTTAGATTGTGTCATGAGTATGTATTCCTTTCCTATCGAATTAAGTTATGTTCATCTTACTACAAAAATCATAGAAAGAAATACACAATCGTGAAAAGTCTTAATTATTAAGGAAATTATCTTGAATTTTTTATACGCTATGCTAGAATGAAAGGGAGTAAATAAGATGCAAAATATTTACTAAATTTTTTATCCCAAAGTGTAAGCGGTTTTAAAATTTAGAGAAAAGGAAGGATAAGATGGTACAGAGACCTGAAAAGTTTAAATATGCAGCACCGGAAAATGGGTATCCAGAATGGAATAATAATCCAGATATTTTCCACTTGAATAGGAGGGATCCTTACGCTACTTCAATTCCTTATGCGTCGGTAGAGGAGGCAAAAGTGGGCAGCGACTCTCCTTTTGTTCGTTCGTTAAACGGGGAGTGGGCTTTTAAATGGGTCAAGAATCCTGATTCAAGAGATACTGACTTTTATAAAGCAGAAGTGTCAGTCGACGATTGGGACACTATTTCAGTACCTAGTCATTGGCAGTTTGAAGGCTATGATTACCCTCAATATACGAATGTCACGTATCCATGGGTGGAGCATGACGATATCAAACCCCCATTTGCGCCTACAAACTATAATCCTGTCGGCCAATACGCTAAAACCGTTCATTTAGAAAAAGAATGGGTTGACTCTCCTTTATATATCCATTTCGCAGGCGTTGAAGCTGCTTTTTATATTTGGGTAAATGGAGACTTAGTCGGTTATAGTGAAGATACCTTTACGGCTTCTGAGTTTGATTTATCACCTTATGTCAAAGAAGGAGATAATAAAATAGCGGTAGAAGTCTACCGATGGGCCGATGCGAGCTGGCTGGAAGACCAGGATTTCTGGAGATTAAGTGGTATTTTTAGAGATGTTTACCTGTATCGCACGCCTCTTATTCATGTCAATGATATCGGCATTCAGACACTTCTGGATGATGATTATAGGGACGCTGAATTAGTCGTTGATTTAAAATTAGAAAATAATTTCCAAGTCGATTGGGAAGGCCAAGTGTCTATAGTACTGGAAGACGCAGAAGGTCAATCTATATCATTGGAAAATGAAACAGAAGAGCTATCATCTGATGCACTGACTTTAAAAAATACGATTAAAAATCCTAAGAAATGGAGTGCAGAACATCCTTACCTTTACACTCTCTTTATTCTTCATAAAGACGCTGAAGAAAATGTTCTAGAGGTCCATAAGCAATCGGTAGGGTTCAGACGCTTTGAACTGAAAGATGGATTAATGAAAATTAATGGAGAGCGTATCGTCTTTAAAGGGGTTAACCGTCATGAATGGGCAGCTGAAAGAGGCCGTTCGGTGACTAAAGAAGACATGGTTAAAGACGTTGAACTGATGAAGCAGTATAACGTTAATGCTGTTCGGACATCCCACTATCCGAATGATCCTTACTGGTATGAATTGTGTAACATCTATGGACTGTATGTCATTGATGAAATGAATCTGGAGACGCATGGAACTTGGTATTATGGTCAAAAAGAACTAGAAGAAAGAAACGTTCCTGGAGACCGACCAGAGTGGACAGCTAATTTACTTGACCGTGCTCAGAATATGTATGAAAGGGACAAGAACCACCCGTCTATTGTGATCTGGTCTCTTGGAAATGAATCATTCGGTGGAGAAAACTTCTTGACCTTGTATGATTACTTTAAAGAAACCGATCCGACTCGATTAGTTCATTATGAAGGCGTCTTCCATTACCGAAAATCTGAAGCTGCTTCTGATATCGAGAGTACAATGTATATTCCTCCAAAGCTGGTAGAGCAGTATGCTTTGCAAGCGACGGAAGGAACGAAGCCTTATATTATCTGTGAATTCTCACACGCTATGGGTAACTCTTTGGGTAACTTCTATCAATACACGGAGTTATTTGATAAATACCCTATCTTACAAGGCGGCTTTATCTGGGATTGGAAAGACCAGGCTATAGCCCGGACTTCAGAAGATGGAAAAGACTACCTTGCTTATGGTGGAGACTTCGGTGAATCTCCTCATGACGGCAATTTCTCAGGAGACGGTATGATATTTGCTGATGGGACCGTTTCGCCTAAAATGCCTGAAATGAAGAGATGTTACCAGAATGCTGAATTTAAAGCGGTTGATTTATTGAATGGTCAAATTGAAGTCGAGAACAAGAATCTCTTCATCAATTTGTCTCACTATGATTTACAGTGGACAGTTGAGTTAAATGGTGAAAGAGTGAGTGAGGGGACAGTTGACAGTCTTGATGTAGCGCCTTTGTCTAAAAAAGAAATCACTCTGGACTACAGCTTGCCTGAACGTTCCACTCTTGAAGATGTAGCCATTTTAACGATTCAGTTGGTTGAAAAAGAAGCCACACTTTATGCAGACAAAGGACATGAAGTAGCTTTTGAACAATTTGTCTTGCCTGCTAAAGTAAAAGTTAATAGTCAAAAAGAAGAGGCTTCAGTAGTATGGGAAATATCCCAAGAGAACGGATTAACCGTATCAGCTGAAAACACCTCATTCGGCTTTGATTCTGAAACGGGTCTGTTAGCTTCTATCAAAGTCGGAGAAGAAGAGATGGTACTCTCTCCGCTTGAACCAAATTTCTGGCGAGCGATGACGGACAATGACCAAGGAAGCCAATTAGATAAACGGAGTGCTATTTGGAGAGACGCGCAAGATAAGCGTGTATGGATAGGTTCGGATGTTTCCCATCAGGGAGATACAGTGAAAGTCGTTACAGAATTCCTGTATCCGCAGTTAAAAGACTTGACTGTTGTCTTGTCGTATACCTTCTTGGCCAATGGATCACTTCGAGTGGATTATTCATTCAGTCCTTTAAAGCCTTTGCCTGAAGTGCCAGAAATTGGACTAAGAATGAGCTTGGATCCTTCCTTTAAGCAATTAGAATGGTTTGGAAAAGGACCATTTGAAACTTATATGGATAGACAAACAGGCGCCAAAATAGGTTTGCATTCAAGTACGGTGGAAGATCAGTTTGTCCCTTACTTGAGACCCCAAGAACACGGGAACCATGTAGGCACGCGTTGGGTTACTGTATCCAATAAAGAAAAAGGATTGAAAGTAACCGGTCACCCGCAAGTTGAATTTAATGCAAGTGCCTATACTTTTGAAGAATTAGAAAGTGTGGATTATGCCTACAAACTGCCAGAGTCCAATCAGACGGTACTGCGCATTAATTTAGCTCAAATGGGTGTAGGTGGGAATGATAGCTGGAGTCAAGAAACGCAACCAGAGTTCTTGCTGCATGCGACACGTTCTTATCAGTATGCGTTTACTATCGATATTGTAAATTAATCTATCTAGTTTTTTGTATCAATGCCATAAGACCATCTCTCCTCTATTCAAAAGAGGGAAGATGGTCTTTTTTCTTATTAGAAACCAAAGAAAAAAACCACTCAACCGTAAGAAGGTTGAATGGCTAGTCTATTATTCTTTATCCTTATCGTTATTCTTTTCATCAATAGCATCTAAATTAAAGGGTTCAAAATCTTCTGCTAATGGATTGTCATCCTGTTCTTCTCTTGCTTTTTGTTCAAGCTCATTCGATTTATCATCGGCATAAGCGGCATCGTCTTTCTTTTTTCCTTTATTTTTTGCATCTGATATACTTCTGCCATCTGCAAAAAGATCAGCCTGATTGGTTGGATCGTTATTCATCGCTCCAGGTTGCCCAAATGTATTCGGTTGTTTATCCATAATTAGTCATCCTTTCGGTTTTAAGATTAAATCAAGAATAGCACACCCTGAATTCGCTTACCAATATAACGACTATGTATAATTACACGGAGTATTACACATTGAGTAAACGCATACAGGTTGGTACTCTTAAGCTAATAAACTTAAAATAGATTAGAGTGAAGGAGGATGAAATGAATCGAGATCAACAAACTAAATGGTGGCAGGAAGCGGTAGTCTATCAAATTTATCCCCGTAGTTTTCAAGACAGTAACGGAGACGGCATTGGAGATATCCCTGGTATCATTCAGCGGCTGGATTATTTAGAAGATCTGGGCATTCAGGCTATATGGCTTTGTCCTGTCTATGCCTCTCCGAATGAAGATAATGGATACGATATTAGTGACTATGAAACTATTCATCCGGAATATGGCACCATGGCTGACATGGAGACATTAATAAAAGAAGCGGATAAACGAAACATTCGAATCGTTATGGATTTAATTGTCAATCATACAAGCGACCAGCATAGGTGGTTTCAAGAAGCAAAGAAAGGGAAAGACAATCCCTACCGTGACTACTATGTTTGGCGTGATCCAGTAGAGGAAGGCCCGCCAAATGATCTGACTTCTGGATTCAGTGAATCAGCCTGGGAGTATGATGAATCCTCTCAGCAGTATTACTTGCATCTCTTTAGCAAAAAGCAGCCGGACTTAAATTGGGAAAACCCTCAGATGCGTCATGAGATTTATAATATGATGAACTTCTGGATTGACAAAGGTATAAAAGGGTTTCGTCTGGATGTCATTGATTTAATCGGTAAAGTGCCTGATGAGAAGATTGAAGTGAACGGACCGAAACTGCATGACTATTTACAGGAAATGCATGCCTGCACCTTTGAAGGAAAAGACCTGATGACAGTGGGTGAAGCATGGAGTGCAGGAATAAAGGAAGCGAAGCTGTATTCTGACCCTAAAAGAAAAGAATTATCGATGGTTTTTCAATTTCAACATATTCTCCTCGACCAGCAAATGGGAAAAGAAAAGTGGGATTTACAGCCACTGAATATCGTAGAGTTGAAAAAGGCTCTCTCCGTTTGGCAGACCGATTTAAATGATGAAGGGTGGAACAGCCTCTTCTGGAATAACCATGATTTACCGAGAATTATTTCCAGATGGGGAAATGACACCGTTTACCGGGAAAGAAGCGGCAAACTGTTTGCTATTCTTCTCCATCTAATGAAGGGGACGCCTTATATCTATCAGGGAGAAGAAATAGGCATGACAAATCGAGTCATTGACTCCTTGGATGAAGTGGATGATATTGAGAGCATCAATATGTATAAGGATAGAATCACAAAGGGTTTCACCCATGAAGAATTAATGGATGTGATAAATAAAAAAGGACGCGATAATGCACGGACGCCTATGCATTGGAATGAAACAGACCAAGCGGGCTTTACAACAGGTGAGCCTTGGTTAGCCGTGCAGCGGAATTATCCAGAGATAAATGTCCAGTTAGCCCAAGACAACGCACATTCCATTTACTATACCTATAAACGACTGATTCAATTGAGAAAAGACCATCCTCTCGTTATCTGGGGAGACTATGAATTACTCTATCCCGACCATCCGACTCTGTTTGCTTACAAACGCAGTTATGAAGGAGAGGAGTGGGTTGTCATGGCGAATCTGTCGGAACAAGAGACACCTGTAAGATTTGAAGTGGGTAAAGAAATAGATAGCCTGTTGCTGTGTAACACGGAAAGAACGACTATTGAAAAAGACTTAATCCTACTACCTTATGAAGCTTTTGTAGTGAAACTAAAATAAAAAAGGAGCCTAACATGTCTACACAACAAACAACTGCCTTTCATTTAAGATTTGGAAACAAAGAGCGCATACCACATTTAAAAAAATTAATGAGAACGGTTTTAGAGCCTAATGGATTTAATATGATAGTACTAGAAATAGATAAAAATTTTATCTTCAAAAGTCACCCAGAAGTCCATGAGGGAGACCATTCTTTAACAAAAGAAGATGCTCAAGATTTACAAGCTTATGCGAGAGAATTAGGAATTGAAATTGTGCCATTGTTCCAAGCTTTAGGACATCAGGGATGGGGAGGGAGCCGAAGTGCGTTGCTTCGAGCGTATCCTGAGTTTGATGAAACGCCTGACGTTCCACTGGATGCCGAATGGCCAGAAATCTTTTGTCGAAGCTGGTGCCCGCTTCACCCTGAAGTGAACGATGTCGTCGCGGATTTAATCAATGAACTGATAGAAGCTTTTACACCTCGTTATTTCCATATCGGAATGGATGAAGTGTATGAAATTGCCAGTGATCAGTGTGACAGATGCCGAGGGAAAGACCGAGCTGAGCTCTTTGCGAAAGCCGTGAATGACATGCATGCGATTATTACGAAAGATCGCGATTTAGAAGTCATGATGTGGGGAGACCGCTTATTGGATGCTGAGAAGTTTGGCTACGACAATTGGGAAGCAGACACGTTTGGGACTCACCGAGCCATTCACGACTTGCCGAAAGATATCATTGTTCTGGATTGGCACTACGACGAGAGAGACAAAGGATACCCCACTCCCCATTATTTAATGGAACATGGCTTTAGAGTGATGCCTGCTTGCTGGTATAAAGAAAATGTGGCCGAGCAGTTATTTGGTGAAGCGCAACGCGATGCAAAAGAGCACAATCTGGAAGACCACTTTTTCGGTAAAATCGTCACGTCCTGGCACCATTGGGATGAAGAGGCATATGACACCTTTGCCGGATTTGTCAAAGGGGAAGAAGAGGTGACAGAACTGTATCGTCTCTACCAGACCATGAAAAATGTTCATGAATATTAAAAATAATCAGTCGGAGGAAAAACATGCTAGCACTTAAATTTATTGGGGACACGTCGGCTTTAGATGAAGGTCTTGAATTATTAAAAGAAGAGTTGAATTTTGTTCGTCAAGAAGACGGCATCCCAATCAGCTTAACGTATAAACCTGAAGAGACACAGTTAAAGATTGGCTATAACGGCAATGAAGGAGAAATTGTGTATCACTCTACCAACACCTTCTTCAGACAACTGAACTTATGGTTAGTGAATTACAAACAGGGTGTGCCTTTTGAAAAAGAAGAAAAAGCTTATTTCAAAAAAACAGGTGCTATGATAGATGCATCGCGTAATGCGGTTTTACATGTAGAAGGAACGAAAGAGTTTTTACGTCACATGGCCAAATTAGGTTTAAACCTCGCGATGCTGTATACAGAAGATACGTATGAAGTAAAAGAGTACCCTTACTTTGGTTACTTAAGAGGCAAATACACCGAAGAAGAATTGAAAGCATTGGATGATTACGCCTATGCGTTGGGCATAGAAATGATTCCGTGTATTCAAACGCTGGGGCACTTGTACCAGGTTCTTCAATTTGGAACGCACCATGACATTCAAGATACGTCAGATGTCTTATTGGTAGGAGAGCCTAAGACTTATGAATTTCTGGAAAATATTATTCGAGCTGCCACGACACCATTCCGCTCAAATCGGATTCATATTGGAATGGATGAAGCATTTGGGATCGGAACGGGGCGCTATAAGCAGTTACATGGAGAAAAAGATACCTTTGAAATCATGAATGAACATGTACAGAAAGTGATTGGTATCACTGAAAGATTGGGTCTTGAAGCCATGATGTGGAGCGATATGTATTACCGTGCCGGATCAAAAACGCATGATTACTATGATAAAGAAGTAGAAGTACCGGAACACATTATTGAGGGGATACCAGATGTCAATATGGTGTTCTGGGATTACTACCATGAAAAGAAAGAAGATTATACAGAGTTTTTAAAACGCCATATCGCCATGAAGCAAAAGGTGATTTTTGCCGGTGGGGTGTGGACGTGGAACGGAATCGCTCCCAACTTCGGGAAATCATTTGAAACGACGAAGGCTGGTCTGGCTGCTTCTAAAGAGTTAGGCATCGACGAAGTCTTTGCGACATTATGGGGCGATGACGGAGGAGAAACACCTATACTGTCCGCTTTGCCTGGTCTTCAAGTATTCGCTGACTTATCTTATAGAGAGACAGTGGATGAAGAATTGGCCAATGCCGTTTCCAAGCAGAACACAGGTTTAACCTTTGATGAATTTGTATTGCTAAATGAACTGGATGAAACACCTGGCGTGATGAAAAACAACTTACATGTCTCAGCTGGATCAAAAGTGCTGTTATGGCAAGATCCTTTATTAGGGCGTTTTGATAAGAATGCAGAAGGGCACGAATTGAATAAACATTACGCTGAATTAGCGGAGAAGTTAAAGCCTCTTCAATCAAAAGGGAACTATCAGACACTGTTTACTTTTTACTACCAGTTAGCTAAGGTATTATCTGAAAGAGCTGAATTTGGTATAAAAGTTAAAGCAGCCTATGATAATCAAGATACGGATGCATTACAGGATATGCTAGCTGTGGCTAAACGTCTGTATACTGAACAGAATCAATTGCGCCTCGCTCATCGGGATGTCTGGATGCTGTACAACAAGCCTTTTGGATGGGAAGTTTTAGACATTCGTTACGGAGGAGCCGTTGCACGAATGGATACGGTAGTGAGTCGTTTAGAAGCTTATTTAAAGGGTGACTTACCGATTTTAGAAGAATTAGAAGAAGAGAAGTTGAAAGAACGAACAGATAGCGGTATGATTGGGAGAGGCTTGTACACGGATATTAGTAGTACAAGCAAATTATCTGGCGTTTAAATAGAAAAGAGGAATAGTATGACGTACTTCTTGGTTGCATTAGGGTCCGCTCTCTTATTTTTATCAGGGTGTTCTCCTTCTCAAACGGCTGAATATATTAATCCAGAAGAGGTATCGTATGAAATACAAGAAGAGACAGACATAACGGATCGTGAAGCTGTAGAAGAAGCTGTGCAGGTTATAGAAAATAACATTGCTTATGCAGAAGCTGAGGATATGGATGGGTATTTATCCACGATTGTATCAAGTGCTCATGAAAACACGCGAACCGAATTGGAAGCTTTCTTTGAACTATACGATTTGGAACATACCATTTTAAGTATCACTGTTTTAGAACAAGAAGAGGACACCATGCTCATAGAAGTGTTTCAACAAACGGTGGCTGTAGATCAGGCAGAAGAAGCCGATGACTACCGTGATCACTTAGGTGTGGCGAATCACACGCTCGTACTGGAAGACGGCGAGTGGAAAATATCTGAAACAGTCATGACAGACAACTTCTTTATTGAAGATTAATACGTTTAAAAGTGCGTTGTTTCATCCAACGAAAGAACCGATTGCCTTTCTTAGCAGAAGAGAGGGGATCGGTTTTTTTGTCGATTACTTTAAAATTAAATGAAATTTGTCACTAAAAGTTAAAAACTTCTCAGACAAAAGGGCTTTTTTGTAGTATACTATTTGAGTACGGTTTCAATATCATATGTTATTGAGACCTGAGTAAAATGTTAAAAGGGGTTTTATAATGACGAATCAAACGGACCAGACGAATCAACCAAAAGAGAACAAGCGAAAAGGGTTTATTCCTTTTGTCACTAGAACCGGAGAAAAAATAGCCAATTTATTCTTGATGCAACTTTTCTTTATTCTCTATTCTATAAAAGGTGCCATTGTTTTGGGGGTATTTCCCTCCATAGCTGCTATGACGCGAACGTTTATTGATTGGTTTATATTAGAAGATGCGATCCAAATTCATCCGACATTTAAAGATAACTGGAGTAAGCATTTCAAGAAGGCTAATCTGGTTGGCTATACCCTCTTACTAGCATTCGGATTTCTATACTTCGATTTAAGAATCAACGAGCAATTTATTCAATCACCAGCCCTGCATACACTCTTACTTGTCATATTGTTTATTTTAGGATTCCTCACTGTGTATACCTTCCCTATACTTGTTGGGCATGGATTAAGTTATAAAGATATCTTTAAGCAGTCTTTCTTTGTATCTTTGTCGACTCCTTTATCTACAATTGCCGCAGTACTAGGTGTTGTGCTTGCCTTTGAACTGTCACGTCACGTTATTTTTATTGGGCTATTCTTTGGTGTCCCTTTAATCATTTTGCCACTAGCTTGGTTTCCATATAATGGATTGAAAAAGATTGAAGAGTTAAAAGACGAATTTAAAAAAGAAGATGAAAAGAAACAGAAAAAGAAAGAGAAAGAAAAAGTCAATACAGATGATGTTTAGTCAGTAAAACCATCTCAAACGCAATGCCTTTTTTTAGAAGTACTTAAGTGGGAGAGATAAACAAGTGAAAAACATTTCGAAATCATCGCTATTTAAACGGTATATTGCTTCCTACATTCTAGTGTTTTCCTTGCCCTTTATTTTGTTGTTAATTGGGATTAACTTTGTCTTTATCCGTGATGTGAGAGAAGAACTCAGTCTCTCGAATGATAACTATTTAGAGCAGTCGAACCTTATGCTAGATGAAAAGATTATAGAAATCAATTCATTGGGCAATTACATCAATCAAATGGACAACTTCAATCGTAACTCTGTTTATAGAAGAGAAGATTTCAGCGAATACCGCGATTTAATTAACCGTCATGAGCACTCAACTAATGCTGTGGAAACATTATATATCGTTTTTAATAATCCATCCTATGTGTTTTCGTCCAGAGGGAATATGACCATTGATGCCTTGATTGATTACAGTGTGCACTTTTCGACTCAATCTCAGAAAAATCGTATGAGAGAGGTATTGGAAGAAAACACCGTTTCATTAAATGTAATCAATAATCGCATTTTTTATACTATTCCTTTAGGAAGACCAGGGCAAAGTTATGGCAGTATTTTAGCTGTGATGAATGCGAATAATATAAGAAACAACCTGGAATTGTTATCCGATAATAATGAAGGCATGTCTTTTTTATTGAATGCAGAGGATGACATCGTCTTGTCCAGCTCGATTTACGAGAAGCTAAATCAGCAAGCTATAAATGCGTCCATTGACACGATTTTAGAATCAGATGAAATAAGAATAGACGGAACCAAGTATTTGTCGAATAAAGTAACGAATAATCTCACAGGCTGGACATTTGTATCATTAGTAGACAGCCAGCAATTTTATCGCCCGTTGTATAATATATTTATTGTAGCGATTGTAGGCATTATCATTCTCACTCTCATTGGTGTTGTGATTTCTTATTATTTTGCTAAACAAAATTACCGTCCTGTACAAAATATTATTGACAGCTTTAGTCATGATGGCCCTCAAGGGACACAACCAAAAGATGAGTGGGGTTATATTGAAACCAGTATTAGCCGCAAGTTCTCTGAAGTAAAAGATTTAAGCGAACTAGTGGATGAGCAGGCTCCAATTATCAGAAATGCTTTATTATTAGATTTATTAGATGGAAACTATAATCATTTTGAAAAAATAGAAAAGCGTTTAGAAGAAATAGATATTCATTTCCCGTTTAATTATTTTTCAACAATAATCGTTGAGCTAGGAAAGAAAGCTATTAATACAGATTATGTTTCGGCTATTGAGCGAATCAGTCATGAACTGGATACGTACTCAGTTGGGGATCAATTTGTCATTGAGTCAACGGTTCCGCCTTTAAAAAACAATCAAATTGTGATTATTGTCAATTTGAAAACAGATAATCCTAAAATATGGAAACAAATTATTCAATCCATTACTCAGCATTTCTCTTCCAATGAAACGACTAAGGATACAGTCATAAAAATGGGAGTAGGATCAACTCACGAATCGTGGGAGAAAATAAAGAATGCGCATATAGAAGCAAGTTCTGCCCTTGAAACGATTAATAAAAAACGGGTGAAAGAAAATAAAGTGTTATTCTTTAAAGATATTAATAATGAAAGCAGCCCGTCAGCGAAGCTTCTGGAATACCCTAAAGAGGGAACCATGCTGCTCTTACAGAGTTTGAAGCAAGGGAACCAGAAGATGGCAGAAGAAACCATTACCGAACTCTTTAATAAAATCAGATCAGACTATTCCAGTCCTATCGCGATTCAAGTCATTACGGCTTATGTGTATAATGCTGTATTAGAAGTGGGGAATGAATTGGGAATAACAGAATATAACACCATGCTTCTGGAGCTCTCTCATTTAAATGAGAGTGACCAATCTGAGGAGATTCTTAAGAAAATCAGCTACCTTGTTTGCAAAGAGGTAAATGATCAGAAGGAAATGGAAACAAATGAAATCGGAAAAAATATCGTTCAGTATATTTTTGAAGAATTTAGTTCCCCGGATATTTCTCTAGAACAGATTGCATCAGAATACAATATTTCGATTTCTTATGCCAGTAAACTAATTAAAGAAGAAACAGGAGACTCATTCTCAAATATTATTCAATCCTTAAGAATGAATTTATTTAAAGAATTGCTCTTGACGACATCAACACCTATTAAAGATCTTGTTGTGGATGTGGGGTACTATGACGTTTCCAACTTTACCCGTAAGTTCAGAAAAGAAAATGGACTGACCCCAGGTCAATACAGAAAAAAGTATAAAGATACCACGTTCACGTCAACCACAACTCCATAATTATTCATAAACTGACTAGAAGTATAATAAAACTTTTAGTCAGTTTTTTTATGTTTGATGAGAAGCTGCTCATTTAACAAGCGAAAAGGACTATGTTTTAGCCTCTATTTATGTGTAATTATTGAATGCAGTTGCATATATGATAGCGTTTTATACAATATAATTATGAAAGACTAATTATGTAGAGGTGAAACCTATGGATTATAAGATAGACAAACTATTAAGACGGATTATGCAATTGTCCGGCTTTCGCTATATGAACCAAAAACCGATTGAACCCATTTTGTTTTTTGAAGATGAGACCAAAAAAAGAAAGTATCCTCCAAAAGCGGACGGAGGATGGACAGAATTTGATAAATCTACTTTACTTGAGGGGCGAGATGCCTATTACTGGTTTAAAGTTGATTTGACCGTTCCGCCTTTAAAAGAAGATGAAAAATACGCTGTCATCTTAGATTTTTCAAAATTTATTAGTGGACGAATCAGAGAATTAGAAGGATACGAAGCGCTTGCCTTTGTGAACGGCACTATCTACCAAGGATTTGATCAGAACCATAAAGAGCTCTTTTTAAATGCTGATTATTCTGACAGCCAAGTTGAGTTAGCCTTTATGCTCTGGACCGGTTTGGAAGCAGGCGGACCCGTTCAAAAAATAGAGCACCGTTTAAATGTGTTAAATGAATCCGTTTTATCACATGTCACGGATGATTTGTACTTCAATGCAAAAGTCTTATTTAAAACGGTTATGGATATGGAAGAAAGAGATCCGGCTAGAGAAAAGCTGCTTACTATTCTGGACCGAACCTTTTTATATATTGACTGGTCTTATCCAGGCAGTGAAGCATTTTACGCATCAGTAGAAGAAGCCAATACTTATATTGTTCAAGAACTCGAACAGTTAGAAAATACGACTTATGCAACCGTAACTGGAATAGGGCATACCCACATTGACGTTGCCTGGTTGTGGCAGCTGAAGCATACCCGTGAGAAATCAGCTCGTTCATTCGCCACCGTTATGCGTTTGATGGAGAATTATCCAGAGTATGTGTTCTTGCAGTCACAGCCTCAGTTATACGCCTTTATCAAAGAAGATTACCCAGAATTATATGCTCAAATAAAAGAGCGGATTGAAGAAGGCCGCTGGGAAGCCGATGGAGCGATGTGGGTTGAACCGGATTCCAACATTCCGTCTGGAGAATCTTTGATTCGACAAATATCTTACGGGTCACAGTTTTTCAAAAAAGAATTCAATAAAGACATGAACTACTTGTGGTTACCAGACGTATTTGGCTATTCATGGGCACTGCCCCAAATTCTGAAAAAATCAGGTATTGATATGCTTATGACAACTAAGTTGAGCTGGAACCAGTATAACCGTATGCCAAATGATACATTTATCTGGAGAGGTTTAGACGGAAGTGAAATCTATACTCATTTCATTACGACCCCTAATCCGAATAGTCATGATGATGCCATAGGGGCTGTTTACAGTGGCTTAATGGAACCAGCAACAGTGAAGGGCATTTACCGTAATTACAATAATAAATCATTGAACCAGAACTTATTGCTAGCTTATGGCCACGGAGATGGTGGAGGCGGGACAGACCGAGAAATGGTTGAACTGTTAGACCGTATGATGAAGTATGATATACCATCTTTACCAAAAGTAAAAACAGGAACAGCTAAAGATTACTTTGAAGAATTGAAAGAAACCATTGATCAGGCACCATCTACTGAAGTCGATACCTGGGATGGGGAATTGTATCTGGAGTATCACAGAGGCACTTACACATCACAGGCTAAAACGAAAAACCATAACCGCCGCTTGGAACTGTTGTACCGTGATACGGAACTCCTTTCTTCTTATAGAAGTATCACAGAAGGAGTCGCTTACCCGCAGGAAGAAATAGATGAAGGATGGAAAGCCATCTTACTGAATCAGTTCCATGATGTTCTCCCGGGTTGTTCGATTAAAGAAGTGTATGAAGACAGTGAACGGGAATACCAAGTCGCTTATGATAATGCCCATACGATTTTAAGCCATTTTGAATCTGATCCAAACGGTTCTTGGACGCTATTTAACAGTGCCAGCTGGGACCGTTCAGAAATTGTCTTTATTGAAGGTGACTTTAACGATGACTCTCATTTCAACAACCAAGAGGGGACAGCTTTAGAATCCGTTGTTACTGATAAAGGAGCTTATATCTATGTCGACTCAATTCCAGCTTTTGAAACCCTAACGATTCATCTGGATTCCGAAGATAAAGGGAGTTCTGAGAAAGGTAAAAATCCATTTAAGACATCAGGTAACACAGTGGACACACCATTTTACAGAATTGAATGGAATGATGAAGGCCACTTAATTAGTCTCTTTGATAAAGAAAACAAGCGAGAGGTGTTAAAGGATAAAGGCAATCTATTTGAATTGTTTGAAGATAAGCCAATGGCCTATGATGCATGGGATATTGATATTTATTATCAAGAAAAAGGCAGAGTGTTAAAAGCAGATTCCATTACTGTCAAAGACACCAATTCTCTCTTTGCAGTTATTGAGTTCAAGTATACCTTTAACCAGTCATCACTCACTCAAGAGATGAAACTGTATGCGAATAACAGACGCATTGATTTTGAAACGTATTTAGACTGGCAGGAAAGACAGCAACTGTTAAAAGTCGGCTTTAATGTAGATGTCAGAACAGTAGAAGCGACCTATGATATACAATTTGGAAATGCGAAACGTCCGACCCACTGGAATACCTCTTGGGATAAAGCACGTTTCGAAAGTGTGGGGCACCAATGGGTCGATTTGTCAGAAACAGGTTATGGAGTCAGCTTACTGAATGATTCTAAGTACGGCCATGACATTAAAGACAGCACGATGCGTTTAACTTTAGTGACAGGAGCCATCGACCCGGATCCTAATGCAGACCGTGGAGAGCACACCTTTACGTACAGTTTGCTGCCACATAAAGGCAGTTATCTGGATGCTCGTACAGCTGAAGAAGCTTGGGATCTAAATAATCCTTCTCGTATCTTTGAAGGAGAAAACCTAGATGTAGAACCTTTCTTAAAAGTAGCCAGTGAAGGAACAGTCTTTATTGATGCTTTTAAAAAAGCTGATTCAGAAGAAGGTTACGTGATTCGACTCCACGATCACACAGGAGGAAGACGTCAAGTCAGACTAGATTTACTATTTGACGCACAGACCATAACGGAGACGAATTTAGTCGAGAAAAAACTAGGAGAATCTCAAGTAATCGAGAATAATCAACTAGAATTTACTCTCGATCCGTTTGAAATTAAAACATTTTTAGTGAAATAGAGGAGCATACACACATATGGAAGCCTATAAAGATTCCTCATTACCCATTCATGAGCGTGTGACGGATTTAATCAGTCACATGACTGTAAAAGAAAAAGTAGGACAGGTGAATCAGCACCTGTATGGATGGAAAGTATATGAGAAGAATAATTTGGGAGAAATCGAATTAACAGATTATTTTAAAGACCATGTGAAATGGGGCGGGGGACTTGGAGCACTATACGGCTTGTTCCGAGCCGACCCATGGTCTGAGGTGAGTTACGATAACGGCATTTCACCTGAAGAGAGCTTAGAAGTGACTCAGAAAGTCCAGCGTTACATTAAAGAAAACAGTCGGTTAGGCATTCCTACTTTATTCGTAGAAGAGTGTCCTCATGGCCATCAAGGATTAGACAGTGTCTCCTATCCGACGAATATTGGTCGAGGTGCCATGTTTAATCCAGAACTTATTGAGGACATGTCCAAAAGTATGGCAGAAGAACTGTCTCTCAAGGGAGTTCACATTGGACTGGTATCGACACTAGACTTAGCACGTGACCCAAGATGGGGACGAACAGAAGAATGCTTTAGTGAAGATCCTTACCTTGCTTCCGTTTACAGTGAAGCTGTAGTCAAAGGCTTTCAGGGAGATTTGATTCAGTCAGATGTTCCCTTCACAGAAAAAACCGTTCATGAGATTAATAGACAACCCTATCAATTAGGAGTTGTGCTCAAACACCTTATCGCACAAGGCGATGCTTTAGGAGGACACAACTCTGGGGATGTCTCTTTAGGAGAAAGAGAATTATTTGATATTTATTCTCCCTTAATGGATAGTGCGAGAAATGCAGTCGGAGTCATGGCTGCCTATAATGACATTGATGGTGTGCCATGCCATGCCAATCCCAAACTATTAAAAAAAGCGCTAAAAGAAGACCGAAAATTTCAAGGCTTAGTGATGGCTGATGGAGGAGCAACCGACCGTCTTTTAGTCCATAGCCGAGATACTGTAGGAAAAGCGAAGCTGGCCTTAGAAGGTGGAGTTGACTTAAGTCTGTGGGATCATGCTTACTTGAGTATCGAAGAAGGGGTTACATCTGGGCGTATTTCAGAAAAAGCATTGGATGAAGCCGTCTACCGAGTCTTAGCTATCAAATTCCTACTTGGACTCTTTGATGAAGAGGATACTGAAAAAGCTGAGGTGGACTGGAAAGCTAAAAAAGAAGAGTGGCAGAAAATAAACTTACAGTCAGCTAAAGAAAGTATCACTTTAGTGAAAAATAAAGATGCCATCCTTCCACTAAAAGAACCAGGGAAGATTGCCGTTGTTGGGCCGAATGCTCATGCTTTATATAATCAGCTCGGCGATTACACATCCCCACAAAATAATGACGGGTCAAGTACCGTACTGGAAGGGATTCAAAGACGCTTTAAAGATTCAGACGTTGTGTACTCAGAAGGCTGCCAAATTAGAAGTCCGGAAGAAAACATTGAAGAAACACTGGACATTGTATCCGATTCTGATGTGATTATCGTAGCGTTGGGTGGATCGAGTACGCGGAATTTCGGAGGAGACTTCTTAGCGAATGGAGCCGTCGATAAGCCTGAAGAGAATATGGACACAGGTGAAAACATTGATGTAGCAAGTCTAGATATCGGTGGATATCAGCTAGAACTCTTTAGAGAATTGACAAAATTAAACAAACCGATTATATCCGTTATGATTCAAGGAAGACCCTACGTAATGGAAGATATATTAAGTGACTCAGACGCTGTGCTCATTGCCTGGTACCCAGGACAAAAAGGGGGAGAAGCCATAGCTTCAATTATAGCAGGCGATGAAAACCCTAATGGCCGCTTACCTATTTCGGTTCCTAAATCCAGCGGGCAATTACCTGTTTACTACAATCAGAAATTATCACTCAAAAAAGAAGACTACTTTGATATGGATGGAAAACCGACTTTGGCATTCGGTGACGGATTCAGCTACTCGGACGTTTCTTATACAGACCTGTCAACTAACTTAGAAAAAATCACATCAGAGGAACTAATGGATGGTGCACAGATAGATGTATCTGTAAGGATTCAAAATAAGAGTGACATAGCGGTAAATGAACCGGTCTTACTCTTCATTCGGAAAATGGGTACACCACTACTCGCGCGTCATAAAGAACTAGTTGGGATGGACAAGGTGTTTATAGAAGGTAAAAGTGAAGTGAAGGTTACCTTTACTTTGTCAGCGAAAGCTTTTCTTCAATTAGACTTTGACAACAAACCGGTCATTTATCCATCTGTGACACGCCTTATGATTGGAACAACTGAAAAAGAGATCACAATTAAATAAACCCTAGAGGAGAGAATCAAGCCAATGGATAGAAAAGATATTGTTACAAACGAAGCTTCCGAAAAAGAGCAGTATGCTGGCTTACCTGAAAACATTCAGAAAAAGTTAGAGTGGTTCAAAGATCAGAAACTAGGCATCATTTTTCACTGGGGCTTGTATGCCGAAGCCGGAATCGTAGAATCCTGGCAATTATCAGAAGAAGACGACTGGGCTAGAAAACGTGGAGGTTGGAGACCAACCGTTGAACAAATCAGAGAAGATTACTGGGCATTAAATAAAGTCTTTAATCCCACGCAGTTCAATCCCGAAGAATGGGCTGAGGTCAGTAAAAAAGCGGGCTTCAAATACATGATTTTTACAACCAAGCACCATGACGGCTTCAATATGTATGACACAGCCTATTCAGATTATAAAATCACACAGGAAGACAGTCCCTTCCATGACCATCCGAAAGCAGATATTTTCAAAGAAGTAGCTGAGGCATTTAGAGAAAAAGGGCTAGCAGTTGGAGCCTATTATTCTAAAGCTGACTGGTACTCTCCTTATTACTGGGTACCTGGACAGCACGCTAAAGGAAGAACAGCAAGCTATAATCCGAAAGAAGACCCAGAAACATGGAATAAATTTAAAGAATTTACTCATAATCAGCTAACTGAACTGGCAAAAAATTATGGCCCTATTGATATTACCTGGTTGGATGCGGGCTGGGTCAGAGACGGCCGAACAAATGAAGATCTGGATATGGATGAAATAGCGAGAAAAATGCGTGAATACAATCCAGACATGCTGATGGTGGACCGTTCTGTCGGAGGAGAACATGAAAACTATGTCACTCCTGAACGAAAAATACCGGAAGTTGCCCCATCTAAAGCTTGGGAGAGCAATATTCCCCACGGTAAAAACTGGGGATATGTACCCAATGAAGTTTATAAGAGTGACAAAGACATGCTTCAATCTATTGTTAATGTAGTAGCGATGGGTGGTAATTTAATTATTGGTGTCGGCCCGAAACCAGACGGCACACTACCAGAAAAGTCTCTGGAGTTACTGGAGACAATGGGAACATGGCTAGATAAATATGGTGAAGGCATTTATGATACTCGCCCTTACAAAATTAACTCAATAGGAAATTGGCACTTCACCGAAAAAGAAGACGCTATCTATGCTTTCTGCCTTCCTGAAGAAAAGGAAACACCTTTAGATTTAACCATGCTGGAACTTGGAGACGGTTATCAGGTTTTAGATATGGAATCAAACAAAAGTGTGAAGGTACCACATAACACTCTAGTCCATAAAGGTGATGCGATTAAAGCCTATAAGATTGTTAAAGGAAGAAATAAATAATGACTCAAACCAATGTGACTCAAAAAGAATGGGAAGAACGATTAGCGTCCATTCGTCCGAGCGAGAGACAACTGAAATGGCAAGAAACTGAATTTTATGGGTTTATTCATTTCAATATCAACACATTTACTGGAAAGCAGTGGGGAGACGGCACAGAGTCTCCTCTCTTGTTTAATCCAACCGACTTAGATGTCGAGCAGTGGGTCGTTACCATGAAAGAAGCAGGAATGAACGGAATCATATTGACATGCAAGCATCACGACGGCTTTTGTTTATGGCCGAGTCAGTATACAGACCATACCGTCGCAAGCAGTCCCTGGAAAGATGGAGAAGGGGATCTCGTTAAAGACGTTTCAGATGCCTGCCGCAAACATAACTTAAAATTTGGCGTTTATCTCTCACCTTGGGACCGTCATGAAGAAACGTATGGGGATTCACCCACATACAATCATTTTTTTGTGAATCAGTTGAAAGAATTGCTGACAAATTATGGGGAAGTATTCTCTGTTTGGTTTGATGGAGCATGTGGAGAAGGACCGAACGGACAGAAACAAGTGTATGACTGGGATGGGTATTACGAGACAATCAGAGAGCTTCAACCTGATGCAGCGATATCTGTGTGTGGACCAGATGTGAGATGGTGTGGAAACGAAGCAGGAGCCACCCGTAAACAAGAGTGGAGCGTCGTACCTAAAAGCTTACAAGATGCTGAAAAAATACAAGAAGCTTCTCAGCAAACGGAAAATCATCAAGAGTTTATAAGAGAAGTGTCCAGTGCAGAAGAAGATTTAGGTAGTCGAAACGTATTGGAAAAAACAGACACACTCGTCTGGTATCCTGCAGAAGTAAATACCTCGATACGTCCCAGCTGGTTTTACGATGAAAAAGAAGACGAACAAGTAAAGCATACAGAAGAGTTGTTTGATTTATATGTTCGAACAGTTGGAGGAAACAGCACCTTTTTATTGAATGTTCCACCAGATAGAAGAGGGTTGTTCCATGAAAAGGATGTTTCCGTTTTAAAAGCCTTCGGGCAAAAATTGAAGTCAGCCTTTCAAACGGATTTAACTGAATCAGCTACACAAACTTTAACGAACCCTTATTCGATTGCTATTGCGTTTGATCAGCCGACTTTATTAAACTGTGTGGTTCTGCAAGAAGACATTACAAAAGGGCAGCGAGTGGAACGTTTTACTATTGAAGCCAAAATGGATGGGCAATGGGAAACAGTGTACACAGACTATGTCATTGGTTACAAAAAGATTGCCTTACTGGATGCTATAAGCACACAGCATATTCGAATCAAGATAAAGGCGAGTCGTTCAGTCCCTTATTTGAAAGCGATTCAGACATATTACATTGAATAGTCACCCTGTAAAGAATGTGTAAAAATATGTTTCCTTTTTTTTGAGAGGGATAAAGCTTGTTATATCAAGGTTTACAGGAGTGTGTAAGCGGTAAATTCTCACATATTGTTTAAACACCCCAGTTTGATTACTATAAGGTTACACGTTAGTCGAATTACTTAATTGTAAACGCTTCATGAAATCTTTCAGCTTTTATAATTAAATAATTCGGAGAACAAAAATAAAAAAGGAGGAAGATGCATGGAAAAGCATGCTCAGGATATCGCTCAACTACAGAAGTCGCCATCGGCCCGACCGGGTAGAGTGTACAAAACAGTTGATGACTTAGAAGTGAAGAAACGTACGATGAAAGATCGACTTAAACAAGCCGCTGGAAACTGGGAACTATATGTTATGGTTCTGCCGCTAGTCGCTTTCTTCTTCGTCTTTCACTATATTCCTATATATGGTGTTCAAATCGCATTTAAAGATTTCATGCCATCACTTGGAATTTGGGGAAGCCCGTGGGTGGGCCTCAAGCACTTTGAACGATTCTTTAATATGCACTACGCAGGTCGTTTAATTTGGAACACATTAAGTATTAGTTTGTACTCCCTTGTTGCAGGATTCCCAGCACCTATCATTTTGGCTTTAGCCTTTAATGAAATAAAGGACGGGAAATTCAAGCGATTTGTACAGACAGTCACTTATGCACCAAACTTTATTTCAACCGTGGTTATCGTCGGTATGATTATTGCCTTTCTATCACCGTCTACAGGGGTTATCAACCACTTCTTAGACTTGATTGGAATAAACAGACATCACTTTATGCAAGATCCACGTTGGTTTAGACATATATATGTATTATCAGGCATATGGCAAAGTACTGGGTGGGGAACCATTATTTACCTCGCAGCCCTGTCAGGGGTAGATACGCAACTACATGAAGCGGCTACCATTGATGGAGCGACCCGATTACAGAGAATGTGGTATATTAACTTACCTGTATTGGTTCCGACTATGGTTATTTTATTAATTATGAACTTTGGTGGAATTATGTCAGTTGGTTTTGAAAAGGCATTCTTGCTACAAAACCCATTGAATATGCAGACATCTGATATTATTGCGACATTTACTTATCGTACAGGTTTACTTGAAGGACAGTACAGTTATTCGGCTGCCATTGGATTATTCAACTCAGTCATTAACTCAGTCATGTTACTCGCTGTAAACTGGATTTCAGCTAAGTATACAGATACATCCCTACTATAAGAGAAAAATGAAAGGAGGCAATTATTATGGCTGCTAATGCAGATGCAATATTAGGAGACAAATCAAGAAAAAGAAAGAAAAAAAATAAGCCGATAAAAGAATCAACTGCCGACCGCGTTTTTCTAGGTATCGTTTACTTCATGTTGATTTTCGCTTTATTAGTCACTTTATACCCACTGATTTATATATTCAGTGCATCAATCAGTAACCCGAGTGCAGTTAACTCAGGTGAAATGTGGTTATTCCCAGTCGATACAACCTGGGAAGGATACCGACTGGTGTTTGCTAACCAGGCCATCTGGCGCGGTTATTATAACACGATCATCTATACGGTGGTCGGAACGTTAATTAACTTGGCTGTAACACTTCCTGCGGGATATGTTTTGTCTCGTAACGATTTTCAGCTAAAAGGATTTATTACTAAAATGATGGTACTGACTATGTTTGTATCAGGTGGATTAATCCCTTCCTATATCTTAATTACGGATTTAGGGTTAACGAACTCGATGTGGGCACTGATTTTACCAGGAGCAGCATCCGTTTATAACGTTGTTGTTACACGCGTGTTCTTCCAATCCACTATACCGGATGAATTAACAGAAGCGGCAGTTATTGATGGAGCAACCAACTTGGAAATCTTTACAAAAGTTGTCTTGCCTCTATCAAAACCGATTATCGCCGTTATGGCCTTATTCTATGGTGTAGGTCACTGGAACAACTTCTTCTCCGCATTACTTTATATGGATGATAGAAGTAAGTATCCGCTACAAATGATTTTAAGAGAAATCTTAGTACAGCAAGATATGTCAAGTAACCCAAGTATTGGATCGATGACAACTGACCAAGCACAATTCTTACACTCTCAACAACAACTTTCAGCTATTTTGAAATACGGTGTAATGATTGTAGCTACGTTGCCAGTTATTATCGTGTATCCATTCTTACAAAAATACTTTGTTAAAGGTGTTATGATTGGGTCTATTAAAGGGTAAGTCATATTTTCATACGGATTCAGATATTATAAAAACTTTTATTAAATAGGAGGAAAAAAAGTGTTGAAGAATAAATTTTTAACTAAAGGGTTAGTTTTATCTTCTGCGTTGGTTTTAGCAGCTTGTGGGAACGGCAACGGTGACGATGCGGATACAGGTTCTAACGATAGCAATGACGATGCAGTAGCACAAGATGTAGAAGTGAACGTTGGGGAATTCCCAATCGTTGACGAAGAAATTACATTAAGCTTAATGGCTCCAGGTACAGGTATGGCTGAGTGGGAAGATATGCCGACCATGCAGGCTTACGCTGAAATGACAGGTATTAACTTAGAGTATACAACGCCTCCAATGGATGACTTTGGAACACGTTTTAACTTAACTTTCGCCAGTCAAGACTTACCGGATATCATTTTTGCACCAGGAACAAGCGTCTTAACACCAGCTTTAGAAGTAGACTACGGACAACAAGGGATGCTTATTCCATTAAACGATTTAATTGAAGAATATGCACCAAACTTGTACCAGTTATTAGAAGAACGTCCACATGTGAGACAAGCGATTACGACTCCAGATGGAAACATTTATGCTCTTCCTCGTATTGACGATGGGGACACAGCTTCATGGCCAATTGGACCTCTTTGGTATAACGGTGCATGGTTAGATGCATTGGACGCAGAAGTACCAGAAACGTTAGAAGAATTCCACGAATTATTGGTTAGATTCCGTGACGAAGATCCAAACGGAAATGGTGTAGCGGATGAAATTCCAATCAGTAACTCTGGATTAACTCACCCACGTGTATGGTTCCTAGGTGCATTCGGTATGCATTCATGGGGAGCTGAAGAAGTTGATGGGGAAGTTCGATATAACCCTATGACTGATAACGCTCGTGCTTACTATGAATTCTTCAGTCAAATTTATTCTGAAGGTTTAGTAGACCAAGAGTTATTCTCTCAATCAGACGAAATGAAAAAAGCTAAAGGACAAGAAAATAGAATTGGATTATTCCAAGACTGGTTCTCATTCTTTACTACAGGTGAAACAGAAGAAGAAGCGATTAACAACCCAATGTTCAGACCACTTAAGAGTGAATGGAACCCTGAAGGAACAGTCGCAGGAAGCCCACAGATGGTTCGTGGAACATTTGCTATTACTTCAGAAAACCCACATCCAGAAGCAACTATGGCTTGGGTAGACTACATGTATAGTGAAGAAGGAACAGAATTCTTCGACCGTGGACCAGCTGGACATTACTGGGACTGGGCTGACGAAGAAGGCGGAGAAAAAGTGATGACTGAACGTGGAGCAGAAGAAGGCGAAGAGTATCGTGGAGAAATCACTCCATTCTACGGAATCACTACTCCTGGTTTAGGTGTCTCTTTACCTCCAATCGGAGAAGTCGGCGAGTCTGATTTCGCAACATTCATCCGTGAAGAAACGCAAGAAAAAGTTGTACCAAACTCACAAATTGCATTCCCGTTGGTTTACTTAACAAACGAGGAAATTGAAGAAATTCAAGGAGTAGCAGGAGATATGGCTACTTACATTGAAGAAGAAGAAGCTAAATTCATTACAGGTCAATTAGACGTAACAGATGATGCCGTATGGGATAACTATGTTTCTACATTAGAAAACATGGGTGCTGACAGATTTATTGAAATTTATCAAGCAGCATACGACAGAAGTGTTGAAGCTGTAGAAGAATAAGCTTAAATCACATACAACATGATTAATTAATATGGCTCGTATCCTCTCCGTCAAAGGGGATGGATGCGAGCCTTTTAATGGCTATGCAACTATTAAAGAGGAGATGGCAGTAATGAGTCAGAAAAACACAGTAGAAGTTCAAGCATTTATGGATAAAGTCAATCAGTTGGCGGCAGACCAGCCAGAATGGTTAGAGATATTCAATAATAGTTTTTTAGATACATTAAATAACACCGTTAAAATTTTGAAAGATGAGACGACATTCGTATTAACTGGTGATATACCAGCCATGTGGTTAAGAGATTCAACTGCTCAGATTAGACCATACTTATTTTTGGCCAATGAGAGTGACGAGATTCGCGACATGATTAAAGGTCTGATCGAAAGACATTTCCAGATGATTAATGTAGATCCTTATGCTAATGCTTTTAACGAAGAGGATAATAATGCTGGACACCAAGATGATCATACAGATATGCAACCAATCATTTGGGAAAGAAAATACGAAATAGATTCCCTGTGTTACCCTATCCAGTTAGCTTACCTTTATTATAAAGAAACTGGAGATACCTCTTCATTTAATGATACCTTCCATGAAGGAGTCAAGAAGATATTAAATGTTTGGAAAACAGAGCAAAACCACGAGAACTCTCCTTATCAGTTTGAAAGAGATACGTGGAGAGAAGAAGATACGTTAACACATGATGGAAAAGGCACTCCGGTCGCTTACACTGGAATGACCTGGTCAGGGTTCCGTCCAAGTGACGACCGCTGTACGTATCATTATCTCGTTCCATCCAATATGTTTGCGGTAGCCGTCTTAGGTTATTTAGAAGACATCTACTCAAATATTACAAAGGATGAGTCTTTAGTCGAGACAATTAACACATTAAAAAACGAAATCAATGAGGGGATAAAAACCCATGCCATCGTCAAAAATAAAGCAGGCGAAGACGTTTATGCCTATGAAGTAGATGGACTAGGAAATACAAGCATCATGGATGACGCTAATATTCCTAACTTAATCTCAGCTCCTTATTTAGGATTCTGTGATATAGACGATCCAATTTATCAAAACACCCGTGAAACCTTATTGAGTGATGAAAATCCCTATTATTATAGTGGGGAAGCAGCTTCTGGAATCGGAAGTTCCCATACACCAGATCAGTACATCTGGCATATGAGCCTGGCTATGATTGGGTTAACCAGCTTAGATAAAGATGTTAAAAAAGAGATGCTCGATACCATGGTTGCGACGGATGGCGGACAAAAAGCCCTTCATGAAGGATTCCATAAAGACCGTCCAGAAGAGTACACACGTGAATGGTTCTCTTGGCCAAACATGCTGTTCTGTGAATTAATGCTGGACTATTATGATTACAAATTGAAAGGGGCAGAAGTTTAAAATGACACACACATTTCCTGAACATTTCTTTTGGGGTGCTGCAACAAGCGCACCTCAATCGGAAGGTGGACAATACGCAGGTGGACGATCAGCCAGTACATGGGACAAGTGGTTTGAATTAGAGCCGGAACGCTTTAACGCCAATATTGGTCCTGAAGTCACATCTGATGTGTATAATCGCTACCGTGAAGACGCTAAGTTGATGAGTGATATTAACTTAAACTCCTACCGTACGTCTATTTCCTGGAACCGTTTATTACCAGACGGCAAAACGTTAAATGAAGAAGCCGTTGCTTTTTACCGGGACTATTTCCAGTCTTTAAGGGATGAAGGTGTGGAACCGATTATGAACTTATTCCACTTTGACATGCCTTGGTGGTTAATGGAAAAAGGGGGATGGGAGTCTAGAGAGTCGATTGACCATTTTGCATTTTATGCTAAGACAGCTTTTGAACAATTTGGGGATTTAATCACTTATTGGACGACATTCAATGAACCAATTGTACATGTGACCTGTGGCTATCTAGGTGAATACCACTGGCCAAAAGTCAATAGCTTAAAACGCGCGATTCAAGTGGCCCACCACACCAACCTAGCTCATGCGGCTGCTGTCGTAGAATATAGAAAATTAGGTTTAGATGGACAGATTGGGAACATTTTAAACTTGTCACCGGTCTACCCGCGCTCTCAAAGTGAAGGCGATTTAAAAGCGAAGAAAGATGCAGAAGAATTACATGTTAAGAGCTTTTTAGAGCCTACGGTCAAAGGAAAATATTCCGATTATTTAATTGACCTGCTCAGAGAACATGATTTACTGCCTGTAGTTGAAGAAGGCGACTTAGAGTTAATTGAGAAAGGAAAGGTAGATTTCCTTGGGGTTAACTATTATCAGCCGATTCGTGTAAGAGAAGTGGAAGAGCACGAAAAAACCTATCCTGTGAATTCACTGGGACATTTCTCTCGTCACTATGACTGGCCTGAAAAGCGCATGAATAAATACCGAGGATGGGAAATTTACCCTGAAGGTATTTACGATATTGCGATGATGATTAAAGATGAATATGGCAACTTGCCATTCTATATTTCAGAGAATGGCATGGGCGTCGCAGAAGAAGAACGCTTCATGAATGAAGATGGGATGATTGAAGATGATTACCGTATTGAATTTATTCATGATCATTTAGAATTTGTTCAAAAAGCAATAGCTGAAGGAGCAAACTGTTTCGGTTATCACTTGTGGACATTCGTCGACTGCTGGTCCTGGTTGAACAGCTATAAAAACCGTTATGGTTTCTACAGAATGGATTTAGAAACCGGCGACCGTTCGATTAAGAAGAGTGGGAAATGGATTAAGAAAGTCATTGAAGAAAAGAAACTATTGGATAAAAATGTTGTAAAATAAGGAGTTTATAATGAAGAAAACAGTACACATTATTTCTCACAGTCATTGGGATCGTGAGTGGTATTTACCCTATGAACGTCACCACATGTTACTGGTTGAGTTGATAGATGATGTCTTGGAATTATTTGAAACCGATCCAGAATTTAAAAGCTTCTATCTAGATGGACAAACGATTATTTTAGACGATTATTTAGAGGTTCGTCCTGAGAAGCGAGACGTGCTTCAGAAATACATCGATAACGGGCAATTAAAAATCGGGCCTTTCTATATTTTACAAGACGCCTATTTAACATCAAGTGAATCGAATGTCCGAAATGCCCTCATTGGAAAACAAGAAACTGATAAATGGGGAGCGACAACGGATATCGGGTATTTCCCAGACACCTTTGGAAATCCAGGTCAAATTCCTCAATTAATGAACCAGTTGGGCTTTGAAGTAGCAGCTTATGGCCGAGGAGTTAAACCGACTGGCTTTGCGAACCAAACTTCAGAAGGGGATAACTTTGTTTCTTCCTATTCTGAAATGAATTGGAAGGGAGTCGATAACTCTGAAATCGTCGGCTTACTCTTTGCTAACTGGTACAGCAACGGGAATGAAATTCCAAGTGAGAAAGAGTCAGCTAAAAAGTTTTGGAATCAGAAACTCAAAGATGTTGAGACATATGCTTCAACAAGTCATCTCCTTATGATGAACGGGTGTGACCATCAGCCTGTACAAAAAGAACTCACTCAAGCGATTCGAGTAGCCAATGAACTATATCCCGATTATGAATTTATTCATTCAGACTTCACTACTTACATGACAAACATGATGGAAGACTTACCTGAAAAGTTAGATACCGTGACAGGTGAATTGACATCTCAAGAAACAGAAGGCTGGTATACCTTAACCAATACAGCCTCTTCGAGAGTGTATTTAAAACAGGAGAATGCAAAAGTGAGTCGCTTACTTGAGAGTATCGCAGAACCTTTAGCAACAATGGCTTATGAAGTCACTGGAAAATACCCACACGATATTCTAGACTACGCTTGGAAAGTCTATATGCAAAACCATCCGCATGATAGTATTTGCGGGTGCAGTGTCGATGAAGTGCATGAAGAGATGATGACTCGTTTCCAAAAAGCTGAAAATATAGCGAAGTATGTTATAGATGAAGCAACAGTTACCTTAGCTGAAGCTATCAATACACAAGAAAATGCACCCGAAGACAGTATTCCTTTTGTTGTGTTTAATACATCAGCTACTGAGAAAACGGATAAAGTCTCCCTTACTTTAGAGACCGAGAAAATATACTTTTCTGAAAAGTTTCCAACTGAAGGGTATAAAGATTTAGATCAGATAAAAGAAAACACTCAGTACAAAGTGGTTGATGAAAAGGGGCAGGATGTCTTAGCACAAGTCGACATACTCAATCCGAAATTCAACTATGAATTACCTAAGGATGCTTTTAGACAACCCTACATTGCAAACAATGTTTCAGTAAGTGTGTATGTGGAAAATATGGCACCTTTATCATGGACGACTTATTATTTGGTACCGACAACCGAAAAAGACGTGGTTAAAAATAGTGAGACGGTTTCTCTTGAAAATGACTATTTAGCTATTGAAGTGGACCAGGATGGAACGTTAAATGTCAAAGATAAAGTCAATAACAAAAAGTACAAGCAATTAATGATTTTTGAAAACACGGGAGATATTGGAAACGAGTATGTTTACAAGAAGCCAAACGGAGAAGAACCTATATTATCGATAGGTAAACTAGTCGATAAAAAAGTTCTTGAAGAAACAAGCTTTGACAAACAATTACTCCTCACACATGAATTAGACATTCCTGTATCCGCAAACGAATTGTTGGATTTAGAACAAAATCAAGTGGTTGAATTTAGAAACAGAAAAGCTCAACGTGTGACTGAAACGAAACCGTTAAAGATTGAAACAGTCTTAACTTTAGGAAAACAGTCTAAATCTCTTTCTTTCACAACGAGATTAACGAATGAAATGAAAGACCACAGGTTGCGTGTGCTCTTCCCAACAGGCTTACAGTCATCTGTTCACTATGCGGATACAATATATGAAACAGTTGAAAGACCCAACAACGTAAGTGAGTCTTGGACTAACCCAGAAAATAATCAGAGAACCCATCATTTTATTCAAGTAAAAGATGATAATAATGGATTAGTCATTGCCCCTGATGGGTTAAATGAATATGAAGTCATTGAAGAAAATAACCAGTTAACACTAGCTGTTACTTTATTAAGAGCAACAGGAGAATTAGGCGACTGGGGTTACTTCCCAACACCGGGAGCTCAGTGTTTAAATCGTGAATTTGAGTTTACCTATCACTTAAGTTTCCACGGAAAAGAAGATGGCTTAGAAGCGATTAGAGAAGCAAAATATAAAACAATTCCTTTAACGGCTCTTCAAACGAGTTTACATGAAGGGGAATTAAAGTCATCCGATCGCTATCTGACAGTTGAAGGCGAAGCCGTTGCTTTAACCGCACTTAAACGTCATCGTGAGTCGAATGATCTGATTACTCGGGTGTACAATTTAACAAATAAAGAAACAACGTACTCCATAACGGCTGAGAATCAGGAAGCTTATAAGACGACGATTTTAGAAGAAGAGTCACTAGTCAAGGATGACTTTACAGCTAAGCCGTTTGAAATCATTACCCAAAGATGGAAAAAGGGGAAGTAATCTATGATGAAAGTTGAAACAGTCGACACGAGACACGGAACATTGAATAAAAGCGGCTATTCTAATGGAAATACACTCCCTTATACAGGAACACCATTCGGGATGAATTACTTTATCGTTCAGTCCCAGACTGGATCAAGCTGGCACTTTGACCCGACTTACCCGATTACTCAAGGATTCAGGCTGACACATCAGCCGAGTCCTTGGATGGGGGATTACAGCTGGTTGTTGTTTACACCTATTTCAGGAAGACCCGTAAGCAATGATTTGAATAGACTCCAGTCTTCATATAAAGAATCAGAAGCTGTTTTTAATCCGCATCAATTAATAGTGGAAAGTTTGCGGTACAGAGTGAAAACGACTATTGTTCCCACTAAAAGAGGAGCTAAGTTTAAGCTGGATTACGAGACTGATAAAGAAAAGGGATTATTGCTGACGGCTAATGAGTCCGTCACATATGAAGTGGATAAAAAGAACAATCGTCTATATGGTTGTGTGCCACAACCAGTTAATGATGGGAAAAACACTCTGAACATGTATGTCGTTTTAGACTTTGATGAGTCAGATTTAGATGGAATTGAATTGAAACATATCCATGACAAAAATTGGAAGGAAAGCAGTGATGTCAAGGATAGTTTCGTGTGGTTGTCACTAGCAACTGAACAAAAAAATCTAACCTTTTCTTTAGGGACATCTTTTATCAGTCGAGAACAGGCGGTCTTGAATCTAGAACGGGAAGTGTCTCCTTATTCATTAGAAGAGTTAACCGATCAGTCTGCTCACGAGTGGGAAAGTCATTTAAATAGAGTGACGGTTAAAGATAAAAACCGCCAGAAGGTAGATAGTTTTAATCAGTATATGTATCGTCTGTTTTTATTCCCACAGACGTATTATGAACGAGACGAGTATAATCAAACGATTCATTTTGATTCCTATAGTGAAACGGTAAAAGAAGGCAAACTCTTTACAAATAATGGTTTCTGGGATACGTACCGAACCGTCTATCCTCTCTTTTCAATTATTTATCCAGAGATGTATAAGGATATTTTGGAAGGCATTAAGCATTTTTACTTGGAGTCCGGACACTTGCCGAAATGGTTAAGTCCAGATGAAAGAGGACTTATGCCAGGAACACTGATTAATGCTGTTATTTCTGATGCCATAGTGAAAGATATCTTACCTAAAGAAGAAGCGGAACTCTTCTTGGATGCCATGGTTAAAGAATCGACAGAAGCTCCAAAAGAAAGAAAATTTGGACGCGCAGGTGTGAAAGAGATGTTGGAATTGGGTTATGTATCGAATAAAGAAATCGAAAATGTGAATCAAACACAGGATAATGCCTATAGTGATTTTTGCATTATGCAAGCAGCTAAAAAACTTGGGCGTCACGATATTGAAGAAAGATACCGTAAAGAAGCAGAAAATTATCGCCACTTGTTCGATAAAAATACAGGTTTTTTAAGAGGGAAAGATTCCGAAGGGCAATTTGCTGATTCCTTTACCCCTGAAGATTGGGGCTTTGATTACACGGAAGGAAGCGCCTGGCAAAACGCTTTAGCTTTTTATCATGATAATCAAGGGTATATCGATTTGCTTGGAGGAAAAGAAAAGTTTATTGATCACCTCACGACATTGGCTAATGAAAAACCTGTGTTTGAAATAGGGAACTACGGGATGGAAATTCATGAAATGAGTGAAATGTCTACGGTTGATTTTGGACAGATTGCTATTTCCAATCAGCCTAGCTTCCATATCCCTTATTTATATGCTTATGCAGGTAAACCTGAATACACTCAGCATGTCGTTAAACAATTGTCTACACATGCCTTTAAAGATGGCTTCGATGGGTTTCCTGGGGACGAAGACAACGGAAGTATGAGTGGCTGGTTTATTTTCTCACACTTAGGGTTTTATCCTGTCACTCCTGGTGTGCCTGAATATGTATTAGGTATCCCACAGTTTGATGAAATGACTATTCGCTTAGATAATGATCAATCCTTTACAATTCGTGTGGAAGGAAATGTTCCTCAAAATTCGTTTGTTCACTCGATTCAGTTGAATGGCCAAATGTATGAGAATTTGTTTATTTCACAAGATGACATTGTAAAGGGTGGAGAAATGACTGTCAGACTTTCATTGTTACCCAATGCAAAAGAGTACACAGTTGACCAACTACCGTATTCACTAAGTAACGATAAGTAACACAAAAGAGGAGAAGAGTCTTTCTCTTCTTTTTACATAAAAGAGATTAAAGGGGAATGACTATGTATGGAATGATATCCACCTGGCGCATGGCTTATGAAGGAGTCGTTAATCAGTTTGAACGACTAAAAGAAGGCGAGTTTGCCGGCAATGTACTGGAAGCCTCTATCCGTGAGATAGAAGATTTCGAGAATTTCATTTCAGTAGGCTATGGGGGCTTGCCAAATGAAGAAGGGAAACTACAATTGGATGCGGCGTACATGAATGGCTCAACTTTTGAAATAGGAGCTGTCGCAGGAATGGAAGATATTAAAAATCCAATATCTGTTGCCCGATTATTGAGTCAAGATCGCTTCAATATTTTTAGAGTAGGGGATGGAGCGAAAAAATTCGCTGAATCAGAAGGGTTTTTATCAGAAAACTTATTAACAGACTACTCAAAGAACAAATGGGAAGAACGTTTAAAGAAAGTCGAAAATGAAGAGCTGACTCCTTATGATGGACACGATACAGTAGGAACTGTCGTTTTAGATAAAGATAAGAATATAGTATCAGGCACCTCTAGCTCTGGTCTCTTTATGAAGAAAAAAGGGAGAATAGGGGATTCCCCTCTACCGGGATCTGGCTTTTATGCCGACAGTGATATCGGTGGAGCAACAGCAACAGGTCTGGGTGAAGATCTGATGAAAGGCATTTTAAGCTATGAAGTTGTGAGACGAATGGGTATGGGATTGTCGCCTATGGATGCGGCTCAAACTAGCTTGAAAGACTTCGAAGAAAAGCTGGAAAGAAAATATGGAAAAGTAGGCGCCATGTCTCTTGTCTGTATGAACAACAAAGGGGAATGGGGAATCGCAACAAACGTTGATTTTACTTTTGTTGTGGCTACCAATGAACAAGAACCGACCATCTATACATCCAAACGTACGGAAGATGGAGAAACCGTTATTGAAAAGGCTGCGGCTGAATGGGTAGAAGAGTATTTGTCAAACGTGTTGACCCGTCAAGAATAAAAAAGAAGGTGTCGTCTGATTGTTAGACGGCACCTTCTTTATGATATTTATGAGTGAATAAAATCAACCATTGAACGAATAGTCAGATTAAAGTCTGCTTCATTATAGGATTCTTTTTGTTTAGAAATAAAAAGAACTTCATACGGTTCATTCGGTACAAGATCAAAGAAATTGTCTTTAAAATGTCCTTCGATTGCTGATGTGAGAGATACTCCTTTTGCAATGGTATCAGACTGGATAGTATATAAAACTCCTTCTTCCTTCACTTGATGAGAATAAGTGAAAGTGGGATGAGGTAATACGATATCCTTAAACCTATCAAACGAATAAAGAATAGAATCGATAGTCACTTCATCTTTATCTACCAATTTGACATGGACATAAGAATCATTCTCTTTGATGTCTATGTCATCTTTCGAAACAGTATAGAGCAGGGTAGACGACTGTTTAGGTAAATCTACTTCCTGAGTTAAACTTTTAGTAGGAGAGGCTTTAGAAGAGAACTGACCAAGGTAAACTTCCAAAGTGACCGATTGATTCTCTAAGGAATCAGTCACCCCGTAAATGTGAATAATTGAACCCTTATCTTCTAAATACAGAATACTTTTTTGGTAGGCTTTTTTCACTGCATAATGACTGGCTTTCCAATTGCCGTAGTAATCAATGGAAGACCATGAAGCCCCTGGCCAAGCGTCATTCAACTGCCAGTACAAGGTTCCCATACAATAAGGCATGGCCTTTCTATGGTTTCGTATGGCCGTATCAAAGGCATATCCTTGTAAGAGCTGGCTGAGGTAAAGATAGCTATCAAAATCTTTTGGTTTTTTGTAATATTGACTTAAATAGTCAAAAATGAGATCGTTACCAGACTTGTTTTTCTGATGGTGACTCACACTTTCAGAAGTGATAGATAAAGACTGATCAGGAGCGATTTTTTCATAGGTCGAGCGTTCAGGAAAGGACTGAAACCCATACTCGGACATGAATCGACCGATAAAGTGAGTGTAGTCTTCAATTGGTGCGCGACTGTGCCAGACATTCCAGAAATGGATGTCTCCTCTGTGTCTTTTTAAGGAAGCATGCTGGTTTTCATCATAAGTTAATTCTGCCATTGGAGAAGAAGGCCAATAATTGTTATCAGGATGCAATACCTTTAATTTTTCTGGGATGAGCTTATGGAAGAGTGTGTCGTAAGCCTGCCAGACTTCTTTTCGGTGTTCATCTGAGTATTGAGACTTCCATCCCCAACCCCAGCTGGTATTTTCTCCGTACTCTTTCCACATACTGTCTATCTCGTTGTTTCCACACCAAACGGCGATGGATGGGTGGTTTCTTAAATGGGTAATGTTTTCTTCTAATTCTTTTTCAACGTTATTTAAAAATTCAGATGTTCCAGGATACATACTGCAAGCAAACATGAAATCTTGCCATACTAATAGCCCTTTTTCATCACAATAATTATAAAAAACATCTTTTTCATAAATTCCGCCGCCCCACACTCGGATCATATTCATATGGGCATCCAGTGCACTGTCTATTTCCTCTGTGTATTTATTGTCGTCGATACTTGGAAGAAATAAATCATGAGGAATATGGTTGGCTCCTTTAATAAATAGAGGGGTTCCATTTAATTCAAACTGGAAAGTTTGTCCATAGTCATCTTCTTTCATAACTAGCTGAATATCCCGTAGACCTGTTCTGACAGAGTGTATTGATTTCATGCCTTCATCATTTGTTGCGTACACTTCAAAGGTATAAAGAGGCTGGTCTCCTAAATCATGCGTCCACCATAATTGTGGCTTTGTCAGAGTAAGAGGAAGGGGAATACTGTTTACTCCTTTAACTAATTCGACCCTTTCATTGATATTCAAGTTGTCTGTTGAAAGTGTCAAATTGACTACTTGATCTTTAGTGGATTCTATTGTTATATGGGCTATTAATTCAGCTTTTTCTTTAGTTACACTTGGTTGTTCAATATAAACGTCTGTTAGTTTAAAAGAAGACCAGCATTCCAACCGCACGTCTTTCCAGATGCCACTGGTGACAAAACGCGGTCCCCAGTCCCATCCGAAATGATAGGGAGCCTTTCGAATAAACATACTGACTTTTTGCTCGCCAATCCCTCCTAATACTGAATCATCATTAGGAGCAGGTAAGCTATAGGGTGAAGCTTTTAGTAATTTCAGTCCTTGATTAATAGGGGAATGGAAATAGACGTTAATCACATTTTCGCCTTCACTTACAAATGGTTTGATATCTCGTTTCCATTCACGATACATATTGTTGGCTTCTAAAATAGTTTGTCCGTTTACCGAAACGGTCGCAAATGTATCTAATCCATCAAAGACTAGCTCGATTTTTTCGTCTAATAGCATGTCATTTGTAATGGTGATAACGGTTTGGTACTCCCAATCCTTTTTATCAATCCATTGCAGATACTTCTCGTTTGTTCCCTCATATGGGTGAGGGATGAGGTCATGAAAGAGTAAATCAGTATGAACGGTTCCAGGCACTTTTGCTTTCAGCCATTCTTTCTTCTCTGCTTCTTTAAATACCCACTGTGTAAGGGGATAAGTATTTAGTGTCATTAGTGTCCTCCGATTTTTAATAAATAGGTAATGTCGTTTGTCTCTCGACTAAGTTAACATCGTATTGGATAGATGGCTTTACAATTTCGGGTGATTCAATCATGTTTACAATATAATCAACGGCGCTTTGTCCTTTTAAAGTGTGCTGCTGATTGATAGTTGAGAGTTTAGGCGAGATATAATTGGATATAGGCAAGTTATCAAAACCTAAAACAGAAATTTCGTGCGGCACTTTTTTTCCACTGAGGCGCAAGCCTTCAATGACTCCGGCGGCTAAAATATCTGCTGTACAAAAAACAGCTGTCACATCCTTTAACAGAGCGAGATGCGATCCGGTTTGAACTCCGTCGTCGTAGGTGATTTCACTTTTTAAAATATACTCTTCCTGCAATGCTAACCCTTCTTCTTTCAAGGCATCTTGAAAGCCCTGAAAGCGATAATGAAGCAGTGGATTTAATTGTTTACTGTTTTTATCCGTGATTGTTGGACCAGATGCAAAAGCAATGCGTTTATGGCCTAAGCTCGTGAGATATTGCCCAGCTAATTTTCCACCATTATAGTCATGTGTTCCGATTGTCACCATGTTTTTAGATTCTGGGTAACAGTCCAGACAAACGTAAGGAACGGTCATTTCTTTTTCTATAGTTAACAGATCGTTTCCTGTAAAGCCTAAAAAGATTGCGCCAGCTACATTCCAGCTTTTCAACTGACTCATGATTTTAGGCACTTCTGTTTCATTTTCCAGAAGAACAGCATATTCTTTTTCATTCGCCTGACGACTGACTGCTCCGACAATAAAACTGTTATAAGGGTCTTCCAGTACATTAGTATTTGATTTATTATTTATGCACATCGCTATTAATTTGCTGCGGCTTGTGGAGAGAATCCGAGCACTCGCATTAGGAACATAGTTCATTTCCTCAATCAATTTGTTAATTCTATCAATCGTATCTACTGAGACTTTATGGTGACGGCCATTGACGACATTTGAGACAGTCATGACACTTACTCCAGCAGCTGTTGCAATTTCTTTTAATGTACTCATTTTTTCACTCCTTTTTCACTCGAAGCACTCGAATTAAGTATACCGCTAAACTTATATTTTTGTTAACGCTTAACACCTATAATACTAGTGATAAACCTTCTATCTGTCAAGATATATTTATTTTTAAAAAATAAGTGTTGACAATTAACAATAGGTGTTCTATTCTTTACTTACATGAGGTATAACGCTATACCTCATAAACAGTTTATTTTTTTTGGTTCTATATGTGAACGATTACATTATAGTATCCATAAAATGATTAAAGGAGTTTCTGATGGAATGACTACCCTTAGTCCGAATCTGCTTGAATCATTTATTTCAGAAATAAATGATTCAAAGCAGCGCGTAAATCAGATTAGTGTGATCACTAAAGACGAGACAATCGCAGAATACCGGTGGAATGAACCGAAACCTCAAAATATGCATTCCATAGCCAAAACCTTTGTATCGATGGGGATAGGGTTTGCTATAGAAGAAGGTTACCTCCGTTTAAGTGATACACTGTTAGAGTTACTACCAGAATATATGACCCCTGACAATAGAGATGTCTTATCTCGCTTAACCATACACCATTTACTCACGTTAAGTCTGGGACAGGACAAGAGGTATTTGATGATGGGACAAAGAGAACTGCTGGAAGAAGAAGACTGGATTCGCTTTTGCTTAAACCAACCTTTTTCGAACAAGAAGGCCGATGCCTTTCTATACAGTAATGTAGGCCCTTACTTAGCTGGACGTCTTATTGAAAAAGTAACCCATCAAGATTTGTCTCGTTTCTTACAGGCCCGTTTGTTTGAGCCATTGGCTATTTCAGATGTCCATTGGGAAAAAGATCCGACTGGTCATACTTTCGGAGCAGGCGGTATTGTTTTATACCCCGAAGATTTTAAGAAAGTGGCTCAACTCTACTTGAATGATGGCAGATGGCAAGGGAAGCAAATTCTCCCGAAAAACTGGGTTCGTTATTCCTATACAAAGCACATATCAGTTGATCAGCCGGATGATTATTCGACTCATTATGGATATGGCTTATGGATAAACGAAAGAGATCAAACGTATCGTGCAGATGGTGCTTTTGGCCAGTTGGCAGTCGTCTATCCACAAAAAGAAAAAGCTATCGTTCTGACTTCTGAACAGGCGGATAACCGCCAATGTTTAGAAAAAATCAGTCGCTTAATTTATCCCTATCTTTAACAGGTGAAAAGGAGGGGCGGTTTAGTTTCATAACTGAATAATGCACATAAGAAAAATCAATTCAGAAAAAAATAAAACAAAAACTCATTATGGAGGGAAACAGAATGATATTAACTAAAAAGACGTTAGCACCGATTTTACTAGGTAGTTTACTGACATTAGCAGCATGTGGGAATGGAGAAGAAGCCGATACTGAAAATGGAACAGATACGGGAGCAGGAAACGAAGGCACAACAGAATCCGTAGAAGTGGCTACGGAAGGATTTCCAATTGTTGAAGAGACGATTACGTTATCATTGATGGCTCCGGGTTTAGGTTTGTCTGAATGGGAAGATATGCCGACATTACAGGAATATTCCGAACTGACCAATATTGAATTTGAATACACTACTCCGCCACAAAGCGATTTTGCGACGCGCTTAAACTTAGCTTTTGCCAGTCAAGAGTTACCTGACATCATATATGCAGGGGGCCCTAACACTTTAAATGCTTCTGCAGAAGTTGACTATGGTTCACAAGGGTTACTTCTTCCTTTAGAAGATATGCTGGAAGAGTATGCGCCCAATTTTTATGCTTTGATGGAAGAAAACCCTGAGATTAGACAATCCATTACAACTACTGATGGGCATATTTATGCTCTACCAAGTATAGTTAGAGGAGATACATCTTCCTGGATTATGGGACCTGTATGGTATAACGGAGCATGGCTAGATGCTTTAGGCGTAGAGGAATTACCACAGACGACGGAAGAATTCTATGAACTAATGGTTCGTTTCAGAGATGAAGACCCTAATGGAAATGGTCAACAGGATGAAATTCCTATTTCAGATATTAATATGAACGGTCTACGTGGATGGATGATGCCTGCTTTCGGTATAAAAGGCTGGGGTATTGAAGAACATAATGGTGAAGCACGTTACACCTTTGCCACAGAAAACTTCAGAGGCTATCTGGAATTTATGAATAGACTTTACTCAGAAGGCTTATTAGACCAAGAGACGTTTTCACAATCCACAGAGCAGAAACAAGCCAAGGGTGAAAACAACCAGATCGGTGTTTTCCAAGACTGGTTCTCTTACTTCACAACAGGACGAAGTGAAGAAGAAGCGATTAATGATCCGATGTACGGTCCTTTGACTAGTGAATACCAAGAGACACCATTAATGCCGATAGATTCAGGGATTAAACGAGGGACATTTGCCTTAACGAGTGAAAACCCACATCCGGAAGCTTCCTTAAGATGGATTGACTATTTCTACACAGAAGAGGGGTATGAATTTATTAACTTAGGACCTGAAGGTTATCTGTGGGAATGGGAAGATGAAGAAGGCGGCACACGTGTCTTCAACGAGGAAATCGATCCAGATAGTCGAGAAGAGTACCGTGGATCCATTACACCGGCTTACGGTATTACGATTCCAGGTTTATCTATTGAATTAGATCCAATTGGTGGAGAGCGATCTGCCTTTAGTGATTTCTTACTTGAAGAAACCCAAGAAAAGATCGAAGCACATGGCGAAGTTATTTTCCCTCAAGTGTACTTGACGCCTGAAGAACAAGAAGAAGTAACGGATATTAAATCAGAGTTAGAAACCTATGTCGTTGAAAATGAGGCAGCCTTTATAACAGGCAATATCGAATTAAATGATGACAACTGGAATGATTATATTTCGACTTTAGAAAACTTAGGTGTCAGACGTTTTGAAGAAATTCACCAAGACGCTTACGACAGATGGGTTGAAGCGGGAGAAAACAATTAAATACAAATGAATAGTTTTAAACATAAGGCGAAATGTTTCATTTCGCCTTATTGTGTTGATAAGCGACTAGTGAAGTGATTTGTATTACACTGAAAGAAGCAATGAAAAATGAGGAGAATATAAATGAATACTGAAGAACTGCACCATTTAATTAAAGAGATGACACTGGAAGAGAAGATTGGCCAGATGACTCAGCTAGCAGGTTACCTATATGAAGAATCCAGTAGCGATGTGACAGGCCCTTTGAGCGGAGTGAATGCTCCAGAGTTTCTCGATTCCACTAACGGATCAATTGTGGGAAGTTATGGAGCAGCGACGATACGAGAGATTCAATCCAATTATTTAGAAAAAAGCCGGTTGAAAATCCCTTTACTGTTTACAGCTGACGTCATACACGGTTACCGCACGATTTTTCCTCTGCCCTTTGCTATAGGGAACTCTTGGAATGTGGACTTAGCAGAGAAAAGTGCCGAAGTGGCCGCAAAAGAATCAGCTGTATCAGGCATTCACCTGACCTTTTCTCCCATGGTTGATTTGACGAGAGACCCGAGATGGGGAAGAGTTGTTGAATCCACAGGTGAGGATCCATATTTAAATGCTGAATTTTCCAGAGCTTTTGTAAAAGGCTACCAAGGAGACGAATTAGGAACAGATCCAATGCGCATAGCCGCTTGTGTGAAGCACTTTGTCGCCTACGGTCTCTCTCAAGGAGGAAGAGAGTACAACACCGTGGACGTATCGGAAAGAGAGTTATTAGAAAATCACGTGTCTGGTTTTGAAGCAGCGATTGAAGCAGGTGTTGAAATGGTGATGACTTCCTTTAACCCAGTCAACGGGATTCCTTCTACAGGGAATAAAAAACTGATTAAAGGGTTATTGAGAGAGAAACTAGGCTTTGATGGGGTTGTGATTTCTGACTGGAATTCACTAGGTGAACTCATCACTCATGGAGTAGCAGAAGATGAAATCGAAGCAGCACAAAAGGCGCTAGATGCAACCGTGGATATTGAAATGATGACTTTCTGTTATGCGGCAGGATTCCAGCAATTACTGGACGAAAATAAAATATCGATGGATAGTATTGATGCATCCGTTATGCGTATTTTAAAGCTGAAAAATAAATTAGGCTTGTTTGAAGACCCCTATAGAGGACTCAGCGAAGAGAAAGAAAAAGAGGTCGTCTTTTCTGATGAACACAGACAAATCGCTAGAGAAGTCGCGGAAGAATCCATCGTTTTATTAAAGAACGAACAGAACGTCTTACCTTTAAGCACCGACAAAAAAGTCGCACTCATTGGTCCGTTTGGAACGGACAGTAATGTATTGGGAACGTGGTACTGGCGTGGAGAAGAAAGTGAAGCGGTACAGTTACTCGATTCACTGGAAGAAAGACTGGATAAAGATTCTCTCGTTTATGCCAAAGGAAGTGACATTACGGAAGGGAATAAGGACTGGTTAGAAGAAGCTAAAGCAGTGGCTGAGTCAGCGGACATCGTCATTTTGGCTTTGGGAGAACATGCTAAAATGAGTGGGGAAGCTGCAAGTCGCAGTAACATTCAGTTGCCGGAAGCTCAGCTTGAACTGGTCAAAAAAGTAAAAGAAGCGGGTAAACCGATGGTTGCTGTTTTATTCAATGGCCGTCCGCTAGATTTAACGGGTGTCGTGGATGAAGTGGATGCGATAGTTGAGACGTGGTTCCTCGGGACGGAATCCGGACACGCCATTTCAAATGTCCTATACGGAGACGTTAATCCATCAGGTAAATTAACGATGAGCTTCCCTTATAATGTGGGACAAATACCTGTTCACTATAATCACTTCAAAACAGGCCGTCCGGTTGAAGACGGGTCAGAATTCAAATGGTTATCCCGATATCTGGACGTGCCGAATGAGCCGCGTTATTCTTTCGGTTACGGGCTTAGCTACACCACATTTGAATATGGAGACATGAAGCTGTCTTCTGATACCTTTTCGAAAGAAGAAGGTTTAACAGTAGAAGTCACCGTTCGAAATACAGGACAAGTTGCTGGAAAAGAAATCGTCCAGTTTTATGTTCAAGACTTGGTAGGGGAAGTCATCCGCCCGGTTAAAGAGTTAAAAGGGTTTGAAAAAATTGACTTAGCTCCTGGAGAATCAAAAGACGTTCGCTTTACTTTAACAGAAGACATGGTGAGATATGTGCACAGTAACTTAGAGAAGAAGAGTGATCCTGGTCGCTTCAAGGTCTTTATAGGGTCGTCGAGTGACGAGGTACAAGAAAAAGAAGTCAGATTAGTGAACTAAAGGAGGCAGAAAAAGTGTTATACCCCATCAATACAGAGTCTAGAGCGGTCATTGATTTGTCTGGCATTTGGACATTACAATTAGAAAAAGAAGGCAATGATTGCAACCCAAGGAACCCTTTGAAAAAAGGCTATTCCGTGGCTGTACCCGGATCATTTAATGATCAATTAGTAGAGCAGGATGTGCGTACACATATAGGGAATATCTGGTACGAAACAACTTTTTCTATTCCTCACTATTTAAAAGATAATCGGTTAGTTTTGCGTTTTGGATCAGTGACGCATTCGGCACAGGTCTACTTGAATGGCGAGCTTATCACCGAACATAAAGGAGGATTTACTCCTTTTGAAGTAGAGGTAAGCTCAACGATTAAACCAGGAGAAAATCGCTTAACTGTCTGTGTCAGTAATATCATCGACTATACAACCTTACCCGTTGGCGTATATTCTGAGGAGGTCGTGGACGGAAAAACAGTCAAGAAAGTTTCAGAAAATTTTGATTTCTTTAACTATGCGGGCATTCACCGACCTGTTAAGCTGTATACCACTCCTAAAACCTTTATTGAAGATGTAGCAGTCGCCTATGAAGTATCAGGTGAACAAGCTCAGGTTTCTGTCCAGACCTTTATCCAGGGAGAGTATGACAACGTGCGTGTGACTCTGTTCAATGAAGACAATGAACGCGTAGCTACTGGAGAAGGAAAAGAAGCAGAGCTGACGATTGAGGCTGTCCGGCAGTGGGAACCTTTAGATAGTTATTTGTATACAGTGAAAGTAGAAGTGACAGCTCCAAACGATACGGATATTTATCACTTACCTGTGGGCATTCGAACGGTTGAAGTGAAAGGGAGTCAGTTTTTAATCAACAACAAACCCTTTTATTTCAAAGGCTTTGGAAAACATGAAGATACCTATCTTCATGGAAGAGGCTTGAATGAACCTTCAAATGTACTAGACTTGAATTTAATGAAGCAAATGGGAGCGAATTCTTTCCGGACTTCTCATTACCCTTATTCTGAAGAGATGATGCGCTTGGCCGACAGAGAAGGTTTTGTTGTGATTGATGAAACACCTGCTGTTTCTTTATATGCTGGTTTTAATGTCCAGTTTGACGGAGAAGAACCCAATACTTGGGATGAAATGCAGACAAAAGAAGCGCATGAACTCGTTCTAAAAGAAATGGTCGAACGCGATAAAAACCATGCGTGTGTCGTCATGTGGTCAGTGGCGAATGAACCAGCAACTCATCATGAAGGAGCGAGAGAGTATTTTGAGCCGTTAATTGAATTGACCCGTTCACTAGATCCTCAAAATAGGCCTGTTACCATTGTCTATAATATGGAAGCCTTACCCGGTCAAGAGTTAACTCACGATTTAGTGGATGTCATTTGTTTAAATCGATACTATAGCTGGTACTTGCAGACAGCAGACTTGAAAGCTGGAGAAAAAGCTTTGAGAGATGAATTAAAAGAATGGGAACAGAAAGATTTGAACAAGCCGTTTCTTTTTACCGAGTACGGGGCAGATACGGTCTCGGGTCTTCATTCTGTTCAAGATATTCCCTTTACTGAAGAATTTCAAGTCCACTATTATGAGATGTACCATAAAGTATTTGATGAGTTTCCATTTATTGTGGGAGAACAAGTATGGAACTTCGCCGATTTTGAAACAAAAGTAGGAACGGGAAGAGTCCAGGGGAATAAGAAAGGAATATTTAATCGCGCACGTGAACCCAAAATGATTGCTTATTTCTTAAAACAAAGATGGTTAAACATTCCGGAGTTTGATTATCACTTAAAAAAGTAAAGAGTTGAGGGATTGAATATGCATAAAAAGTTAAATAAAGACGTTGAAGAAATTAAACCACTAGATGACAGTGTTGTGACGTGGGAAGAATACCGATTCACCGTATTAACCGATGCGATGATTCGGATGGAGTACAGTCCTACAAAAGAATTTGTGGACAGAGCTACCAAAACGGTTTTAAATAGACAGTTCCCATCTGTTGCCTTTGATTTAATTGAAACAGATAAGCAGATTGAGATTATCACATCTTCTGTCCATCTCATTTTCGTAAAAGAAAAAGGGGGATTTACGGCCAATAATTTAACCGCTCAAGTCATTGGAAGCATTTCGACTTATCATAGCAGCTGGCACTATGGAAAAACGTTTGAAACCCTTAAAGGAACAGCTCGTACATTAGATTGGGTCGATGGAGAAACGCCTTTAGAAGAAGGCTTGATGAACAAAAATGGCTACGCTTTGATTGATGACAGTGAGACCGTTATACTCACCGATGATGGATGGGTGGAAGAAAAACCAAAAGGCCATATTGATTTGTATTTTTTAGGGTATGGAAGAAATTATTTGCAAACTTTAAAAGACTACTTCCAATTAACTGGTTTTCCTCCTATCGTTCCAAGATATGCGTTAGGCAACTGGTGGAGTCGTTTCTATCCGTATTCGGAGGAAACGTATATGGAGCTGATGAATCGATTTAAAGCCCTCGACATTCCTATATCTGTAGCAGTTATTGATATGGATTGGCATATCACTGATGTACCTGAAGAATACGGGAGTGGCTGGACGGGTTACACTTGGAACAGAGATTTGTTCCCGGACCCGGTTCGTTTCTTAAACTGGTTACATGATGAAGGCATGCACACCTCTTTGAATCTACATCCGGCTCAAGGGGTCGAACCGCATGAAGACGCGTATGAAGATATGGCACACGCCTTAGGAATTGACCCTTCGAAAAAGCAAGGCATTGAATTTGATATCACAGAACCCGACTTTATGGATGCTTACTTTAAACATTTACACCACCCTCATGAAGAAGATGGAGTTGATTTCTGGTGGATTGACTGGCAACAGGGAGCGACGTCTAAAATTGAAGGTTTGGATCCTTTGTGGATGCTAAACCACTTCCATTATTTAGATCATGGAAGAGACGGGAAACGTCCTCTTATTTTCTCTCGTTATGCGGGCTTGGGATCGCATCGTTACCCGATTGGCTTTTCAGGAGATACCATCACGACATGGGAGTCTTTGGATTTCCAGCCTTACTTTACATCCACGGCATCCAATGTCGGCTACACATGGTGGAGTCACGATATTGGCGGACACATGCGTGGAGTGAAAGACAGAGAGTTGTATATACGCTGGCTACAATATGGGGTCTTTTCTCCGATTAACCGGCTGCATAGCACCGGTGGAAAATACAACGGAAAAGAGCCTTGGCGCTATGGGTTTGAAGCCCAGGAAATAGTGGATGACTATTTGAGACTCCGTCATCAGCTGGTTCCTTACTTGTATTCCATGAACGTCCTGACGTCCCATGAAGGCTTGCCGCTTGTGAGACCGATGTACTACCATCACCCTTGGAAAGAAGAAGCCTATGAGGTGAAAAATCAGTATTACTTCGGAACAGAAATGCTTGTTTCACCTGTTACGACTAAGCTGATTCCTTTATTACAGCGGTCGCACGCGAAGACCTGGCTACCTCAAGGCACATGGTATGATTTCTTTACAGGGATGCGTTACCGTGGGGGACGCTTAATGGATGCCTACCGGACATTGGACGCCGTTCCTGTTTTTGCAAAAGCGGGTGGAATTATTCCAATGGATTCAACCACTCAAAACAGTGTAGATATTCCAGAATCCTTAACAGTCAAAGTGTTCGCAGGAGCAGATGGACACTTTACTTTGTATGAAGACAGCGGAGAAACCGCTCCTTTTGACGGAGCGACAACCTCGATGTCACTCAAGTGGAAAGAAGGATCATCGTCTGAGTTCTCGATTCAGAAACCAGAAGGAGATGTTTCTCACTTGCCGGAAGAGAGACAATACACGATTGAATTCGTCGGCTTTTCATCGCCAAGTCAACCTGTCATCACTGTTAAAGGGAAAGAAGTCTCAGCAACAGTCGAGAATACAGAGCAAGGGATACGCGTTCGGTTGCCAAAAGCATCTACTGATTCCGATTATACGGTGATTTTCAAAGATATTCAGTTAAAAGAGAACAACGTCACAGAAATGATTGAAACTCTACTGGATGAAGCTCAGATTGGTTTTGACATCAAAGAAGAAATCGATCGGATTGTATTTGAAGAAGGCAATAAACAAGTGGTATTGGGACACTTACTGGCTTTAGACCTAGAAACAGATTTAGTTAAAGCACTCAGTGAAATTTTGTTAGCTGTACCAAACTAAACAAAAAAGTAAAACTGTCATCATAAGAGGATACATCTTCCTCCTGTGATGACAGTTTTTATTTAGTTAAAAATGTTTTTGGCTAACTCCATTCGCATGGTGACATTTGGATTAACGACTTGACAGGTGCGTAACTGCCCGGCCAAAGACAATAACATACCGGCTTGATTAAAGGATAAGTCAGAGTGTTCTTGAATCACTTTCACCATATTCTGGATAGCTAATTTGGAAGCTTCTTCCATCGTTTCTCTTGAACCGAGTGTGACCCATACATCGTCTGTTTCAATTAAAGGAAGAGGGAGATTAAAATCTTTTATAACTTCTACGGTGACCTCTACCTCACCGGCTACTTCTAAGCCAGAGCCCATAATCTCTCCGTCACCCATGGAAGCATGCAAGTCTCCCATAGCAAGCAAAGCACCCTCCACATTGACAGGCAAATAAACCGTTGAGCCTTCAGCCATACGAGTCGTATCCAGGTTCCCACCGTGATTATGAGGGGTGCCTGTATTTACACCTTCTCCGACAGCTGCCGTTCCAATGACACCAATCATTTTAGTCAAAGGAATTCGGATCCCTTTGTAGTCAGCATGGTCTTCTTTGATATCACAGATAATCGTCTCTTCTTTTTCAATGTAATCGGACAATTGACCCAGACCAGGAGAAGTTAAGACAGCTCCTTTGTCACTGATTTTAATCGAATGAATGGTCACTTTTAACGTATCACCTGGTTGGGCTTCTTTGACAAACAAAGGACCAGTGGCTGGATTGACTTTACTGAAGTCAATCTCACTTACGACATCTTCACTCGTTTTGACTGTGTCAGAAAAGCAATCCATTGTTTCAAACACCACTCTATCTCCACTATTGGCAGTTAAAGCCGGTGCATTGTCTTTATCCATACTAAAAACAACTTTATTCTTTGGTATCCTCATAGGTCATTTCTCCTTCATATGATTTTACTTATTATGACTTTTTTCAGATAGGATGTCAAAGCGAAAATCGCTCAATCGTTTAAGAGCTAAAAGTGAGTCTATTGATTCATCCCCTTTTAGAGTGTATCGTTTGAATTTTTTTAACACTTTTCTTATAGTAAACCACTAGTGTTGCATAAAACTTCCTAATAAACGTTGTGTTCATTGTTACGATTATCACAAATGCTTTTCAC